>NZ_RJNR01000010.1:0-68547 GCF_003942685.1 Streptococcus mitis
CAAGGTAACGAATGTTGAAAATATTCCAGACTTGACAACACCAGGTAAGAAAGATCCAGTTAAGGTAACGGTTGAATTACCAAGTGGCAAAGTGATTACAGTAGAAGTCCCAGTTAATGTAACACCTGTTAAGGAAATTGAAACTCCAGTAACTAAGACCCCATTAACCCCAGAGGATTACACAAAAGGCATCAAGATTCCAGAAGGTGGCAAGGTAACGAATGTTGAAAATATTCCAGACTTGACAACACCAGGTAAGAAGGATCCAGTTAAAGTCACGGTTGAATTACCAAATGGAAAAGTGATTACAGTAGAAGTCCCAGTTAATGTAACACCTGTTAAAGAGATTGAGACACCAGTCACATCTACCCCATTAACGCCAGAGGATTACACAAAAGGAATTAAGATTCCAGAAGGTGGCAAGGTCACAAATGTTGAAAACATTCCAGACTTGACAACACCAGGTAAGAAAGATCCAGTCAAAGTAACTGTGGAATTACCAAATGGAAAAGTTATTGTAGTAGAAGTTCCAGTAACTGTTACTCCAAAAGCGACTCCAGCTCCAAGAGAAACAGTTAAAACTACCCCAATCGTAGTAGAGGTTGGAACTCCAATTGGCAAAGATGATGTTAAGAAACATGTTGAGTTACCAAAAGGTGCCGAAATCGTAGAAGTTGGAGAAATCCCAGCAACTGATACGGCAGGACAAAAACCAAGTGTTAAAGTAAAAGTGAAACTACCATCAGGAGAAATCGTAGAGGTAGAAGTCCCAGTAACAGTCAATTTGGACTTGTTGCTCGCAAGAAAAAAGAAGACTAATTCTAATTAGATTTTCTGATAAGAATAAGGAGTAGGATATCATATCCGCTCCTTTTCTTTTTGGGATTGAGATGAGAGTTATCATAGTATTGGTTAAAAATTTTCGGTGGTTTTATTGTCAATTCTCTGTAGATTTTCTCGTTCTAATCCCATATAGACAAGATTACAGAATCATGATCTATAAGTTGTCTAACTTGACTTTCTTGATGGGAATGATATAATAGTTGTAACAAAAAATATTACAACAGAAAAGAAGACCATTTATGACCTATGAATACAAGAGCCACATTTATTTAGCAGAGGCAGTTTTAAATGTAAAGGATTTGGCAAGTCAAACAGCCTTTTATCAGCAAGTTATTGGTTTAGAAATCTTATTTCAAACTGAGACAGAGGTCGTTCTGGGACTTGAAGGAAAAGCCTTGGTACACTTGATTCAAGCACAAGAGAGAGGTGAAGTAAGGGAACATTATGGTCTTTACCATCTGGCTATTCTTTTGCCGACACGCAAGGCTTTGGCAGATGTCTTGAAACACCTGACAGATTTACAGATTCCTCTAGTCGGCGGTGCAGACCATGGTTACAGTGAGGCCCTTTATTTGGAGGATTTGGAGGGAAATGGCATTGAACTCTATCGAGATAAGCCGGTTTCTACATGGGATATTCGAGAAGACGGTCGTATTATAGGGGTCACTGAGGTCCTTGCGGCACAGGATATCTATGAGTTGGGGGAAAGAGTAGAGCCCTTTACTTTAGCAGAGGGTACGAGAATGGGGCATATCCATTTGTCCGTCAAGGATAGTCGAAAGTCCAGCCAGTTTTATCAAAAGGTGTTAGGGCTAGAGGATAAATTCAGTGTGCCTAGCGCTAGTTGGATTGCGGCTGGGGACTATCATCATCATTTAGCAGTCAATGAATGGGGAGGAAAAGGCCTAGCTCCGCGTAAGCAAGGCTTGCCAGGTTTGGCCTACTATGTCATCGAAGTCGCACATAAAGAAGAACTGTTAACGATTGCCCAGCGAGCACAAGAAGTTGATGCACCAATCAAGTGGCTGACATCGAGCCAGTTGGAAATCATAGACCAAGATGGAATTGTGATTCGTATTCGTTTAGCAAGGTAGGATGTGATAAAGACCAGCATCTAATACTCAATGAAAATCAAAGAGCAAACTAGGAAACTAGCCGCAGGCTGTACTTGAGTACGGCAAGGCGACGTTGACGCGGTTTGAATTTGATTTTCGAAGAGGATCAATTGTAGAAAGTCCCCCTTATCCTAGTCAGACACGTAGAAATTTTGATATGATAGTAAGGAACAAGGAGAAGAAAACAATGACCAGTGAATACCAGAAAATGATAGCGGGAGAGGTTTACCGTCCATCGGACCCAGAATTGCGGGCCTTGGCTCAGGCTTCTCGCCAAAAACAATCTGCCTTTAACAAGGAAGAAGATCCCTTGAAGGGAGTCGAAATCATCAAGACTTGGTTCGGCTCGACTGGACAAAATATCTTTGTCAATCCACGACTGGTAGTCGATTATGGAGTCAATATCCATCTAGGGGAAAATTTTTATTCTAATTGGAACTTGACCATGCTGGATGTTTGTCCGATTCGCATCGGGGACAATGCTATGATTGGTCCCAACTGTCAGTTCTTGACTCCCCTCCATCCATTGGACCCGCAGGAACGTAATTCAGGTGTGGAATACGGCAAGCCTATTACTATCGGAGACAATTTCTGGGCTGGAGGTGGCGTTATTGTCCTTCCTGGAGTGACACTGGGCAATAACGTAGTGGCAGGAGCAGGGGCCGTGATTACCAAATCTTTTGGTGATAATGTTGTCCTAGCTGGCAATCCCGCGCGCGTGATTAAGGAAATACCTGTGAAATAGAAGTAAAAAGGAACAGCGGAGGTTGTTTCTTTCTTTGTAGGTTTCATCATCTTTGACCAAGCCCACATTTACCTACTCTATATTTTATAAAGTCTGCTTCATTGATTAATTTAAAAGCATCTCGTAAGTGGGATGCTTTTTCTCCTCAGTTCATCAACCCCCTACTTGACACTCAGTCAGCTTTTGATACAATAGTACAAAATCAGAGGAGGTGGGTTATGATTCAGAAACATGCGATTCCTATTTTAGAGTTTGACGACAATCCTCAGGCGGTCATCATGTCCAATCACGAGGAGCTGGACTTGCACTTGCCCAAGAAGTGTGTCTATGCTTTTTTAGGTGAGGAGATTGACTGCTATGCGAGGGAAGTAGGGGCGGATTGTGTCGGCGAATTCGTTTCAGCCACCAAGACCTATCCAGTCTATGTCGTGAACTACAAGGGCGAGGAAATTTGTCTGGCTCAGGCTCCTGTTGGTTCCGCTCCAGCAGCCCAGTTTATGGATTGGTTGATTGGCTATGGTGTGGAGCAGATTATTTCCACCGGTACTTGTGGTGTGCTAGCTGATATAGAGGAAAATGCCTTTCTAGTACCTGTTCGGGCTCTGCGAGATGAGGGAGCTAGTTACCACTATGCGGCACCTTCTCGTTATATGGAAATGCAGTCAGAGGCTATTGTTACTATTGAGCAAGTTTTGGAAGCCAGAGGGATTTCCTATGAAGAAGTCATGACATGGACGACAGACGGTTTTTATCGAGAAACGGCTGAAAAGGTGTCTTATCGTAAGGAAGAAGGCTGTGCTGTTGTGGAGATGGAGTGTTCTGCGCTTGCGGCAGTAGCCCAACTGCGTGGGGTTCTCTGGGGAGAATTGTTGTTCACAGCTGATTCTTTAGCAGACTTGGATCAGTACGATAGTCGTGACTGGGGTTCAGAAACTTTCGAGAAGGCCTTGGAACTCTGCCTTGAGATTGCCTTTCAGTTCTAGCTACTCTTCTTCTTTTTATGGTACAATGGATGTATGTTATTTAAATTATTTGTGAAAAAAATTGAAAGAGCCTTGGGCGGACTTTCGCCAGCTCGTCGGATTTTTCTGAGTTTCGCTGGAGTTATTTTTATAGGTTCTCTTCTTTTGAGTTTGCCTTTTGTTCAGGCAAGTGGTTCTCAGGCTACTTATTTTGACCATCTCTTTACGACGGTGTCCATGGTCTGTGTGACTGGTCTTTTTACGCAACCAGTGGCTACTACCTATAATGTCTGGGGGCAGTTGATTTGTATGCTCTTGATACAGATTGGTGGTCTGGGGCTCATGACCTTTATCGGGATTTTTTATATCCAAGGCAAGCAAAAGCTTAGTCTGCGTAGTCGTGAAACCATTCAGGAGAGTTTTAGTTATGGGGAAAGTAAGTCTTTGAAGTCCTTTATGCGGTCTATCTTTTTGACGACTTTTCTGGTGGAGGGCTTGGGTGCCTTTCTACTAAGTTTCCGTTTTATTCCTGAGTTCGGCTGGGGAAGGGGCATTTTTACCTCCATCTTTTTAGCCATTTCAGCCTTTTGTAATGCTGGTTTTGATAATTTCGGCAGTAGCAGTTTAGTGGCTTTTCAGACGGATCCCTTGATCAATCTGGTCATTGCTGGTTTGATTATCACGGGTGGTCTCGGCTTTATGGTCTGGTTTGACTTAGCAACCCAGTTTGATAAGAAGAAAAAACGCCGTCTGCGTTTCCACACCAAGTTGGTTCTCTTCTTGACTGCAGGGATTTTGCTGTTTGGGACAGTATCTACACTCTTTACGGAGTGGCACAATCCAGGAACCATTGGCAATCTCAGCGTTCCAGAGAAAGTGCTGGTTAGCTTTTTCCAAACCGTCAGCATGAGAACAGCTGGCTTTGCCTCTATTGACTACACTCAAGCTCGGCCTGTGACCCTGTTTATCTATATCCTACAGATGTTTCTCGGAGGGGCGCCTGGAGGGACGGCTGGGGGTCTCAAGATTACGACTTTCTTTGTCTTATTGGTCTTTGCGCGTAGTGAATTGCTAGGCTTGCCTCATGCCAATGTTGCGCAGAGAACCATTGAGGCTCGAACAGTCCAAAAGTCCTTTAGTGTCTTCATTATCTTTTTGATGACCTTCTTGTTGGGCTTGATGTTGTTGGGAATTACAGCAGAAGGAACACCGCGATTTATCTACCTCATGTTTGAGACCATTTCAGCTCTTGCTACAGTTGGGGTAACGGCAAATCTGACACCAGAATTGGGCAAGCTAGCTCTTAGCATTGTCATGGTGCTCATGTTTATCGGCCGTATTGGTCCCTTGACCTTGCTGGTTAGTCTAGCGGATTACCAGCCTGATAAGAAAGATTTGATTCAGTATATGAAAGCAGATATTAGTATTGGATAAGAAAGGAAGAATGATGTCAGATCGTACGATTGGAATTTTAGGTTTGGGGATTTTCGGGAGTAGTGTCCTGACGGCCCTCGCCAAGCAAGATATGAATATCATTGCCATTGATGACCACGCAGAGCACATCAATCAATTTGAGCCTGTTTTAGCGCGTGGAGTTGTTGGCGATATCACAGATGAGGAACTCCTCAGAACTGCAGGAATTGATACCTGTGATACGGTTGTAGTGGCAACAGGAGAAAATCTAGAGTCGAGTGTGCTTGCAGTCATGCATTGTAAGAGTTTGGGGGTACCAAGGGTTATTGCCAAGGTCAAAAGCCAGACAGCCAAGAAGGTGCTAGAAAAAATCGGTGCTGACTCGGTGATTTCACCTGAGTATGAAATGGGGCAGTCTCTGGCGCAGACCATTCTCTTTCATAACAATGTTGATGTCTTTCAGCTGGATAAAAATGTGTCTATCGTGGAGATGAAGATTCCGAGTGTTTGGGCAGGTCAAAGCCTGAGCCAGCTAGATCTACGTGGCAAATACAACCTCAATGTCCTAGGGTTTCGTGAACAAGAAAATTCACCCTTGGATGTCCAGTTTGGCCCTAATGATCTCTTGAAGGCGGATGCCTATATCTTGGCGGTCATTAACAACCAGTATCTAGATGATTTGGCAGAATTAAATTCGTAAAAAAATTAATATAAGTATTTTATAAGAGGGATTTAAGAAAAATTTTAACTTTTTCTTAATCCTTTTTAATTTTAGGAGATTATACTAGAGTCATCAAATAAAGAAAAACTCTAAGGAGAATCCTATGAAATTCAATCCAAATCAAAGATATACTCGTTGGTCTATTCGCCGTCTTAGTGTCGGTGTTGCCTCAGTTGTTGTGGCTAGTGGCTTCTTTGTCCTAGTTGGGCAACCAGGTTCTGTGCGTGCCGATGTGGTCAATCCAACCCCTGCTCAAGTCGTACCAGACGCTGCTTCGGTGAGTGCAAAGAGCGACTTACCAGCAGAACTTCTCAAAGAAGCAGTCGATACAGCTCTTCCTTCAGAACAGGCAGACTCAGCACCTAAAGCAAGCTTGGATACTACAAACTCTCCAGAGAAAGCGGATGTGGCTGCTAAAGACCAAGTAGTAGCACCTAAAGAAGAAGTGCAAGCAAAACCAGAGTCTAAGAAAGAAACAGAAGATGCGGTTAAACCTGCGACAAATCCTGCTCCTGCAGTTACTGGACAAGACCGTGAAGCAAATGAAGCTCGACCAGCAACCACTCCAGCTGAAGTTCAAAAAGGCGTGGCCGACAACACTAAAGATACAGTAGATGTACCAGCCACTTATTTGGACAAAGCCAATTTCCCTGGCCCATTCACAGCAGGTGTTAACCAAGTCATTCCATACGAATTCTTCGCCGGAGATGGTATGTTAACTCGTTTGATCTTGAAAGCATCAGACAAGGCTCCATGGTCAGACAACGGCTCAGCTAAAAACCCCGCCCTTCCACCAGTAGAGAAATTGGGCAAAGGCCTCTACTTCTACGAAGTGGATTTGGCTGGTACCCAAGGTAAATCTGATAAAGAACTTCTTGACCTCTTGAAACAAAACGGTACTCAAAGCTACAAAGCTACCATCAAAGTGTATGGTGCGAAGGATGGCAAGGCAGACTTGAGCAACCTTGTAGCGACTAAAGAATTGGATGTCAACTTGAATGGCTTGACTACTCCAGCTGAAGTGCAAAAGGGCGTAGCCGACAACACTAAAGACACAGTAGATGTCCCAGCCACTTACTTAGATAAAGCGAATTTCCCAGGCCCATTCACAGCCGGTGTTAACCAAGTCATTCCATACGAATTCTTCGCTGGTGACGGTATGTTGACTCGCCTTATCTTGAAAGCTTCTGACAAGGCTCCATGGTCAGATAACGGCTCAGCTAAAAATCCTGCTCTTCCACCAGTAGAAAAATTGGGCAAAGGCCTCTATTTCTACGAAGTGGATTTGGCTGGTACCCAAGGCAAATCTGATAAAGATTTGCTTGACCTCTTGAAACAAAACGGCACTCAAAGCTATAAAGCTACTATCAAAGTGTACGGTGCGAAAGACGGCAAGGCAGACTTGAGCAACCTTGTAGCGACTAAAGAATTGACAGTGAACTTAAATGGCTTAACTACCCCAGCTGAAGTGCAAAAAGGTGTGGCTGATAATACGAAAGATACAGTGGATGTTCCGGCTACTTACTTGGACAAAGCTAATTTCCCAGGTCCATTCACAGCCGGTGTTAACCAAGTTATTCCATACGAATTCTTCGCCGGTGACGGTATGTTGACTCGCCTTATCTTGAAAGCCTCTGACAAGGCTCCATGGTCAGACAATGGTTCAGCTAAAAATCCAGCTCTTCCACCAGTAGAAAAATTGGGCAAAGGTCTTTACTTCTATGAAGTGGATTTGGCTGGCACTCAAGGTAAATCTGACAAAGAGCTTCTTGACCTTTTGAAACAAAACGGCACTCAAAGCTATAAAGCTACCATCAAAGTGTACGGTGCTAAAGATGGCAAGGCTGATTTGACTAACCTTGTAGCGACTAAAGAATTGACAGTGAACTTGAATGGGTATAAGTCCCTCAATGATATGAAATCTAAAATGTCAGCTGCTAGCCAGGATAAGATGATGCCTAACAAAGAGCAGGACAAAACCATGAATGCTAGCCAGCCTATGGTAACCTCAAGTAAAATGCCTGATGAAGGCAAGATGGCATCTACTAACAAGGTATCAAGTCCAATGATGGCTGATCAAATGAAAGACCAAAAAGACATGCTTCCATATACTGGTGAAGCCCAAACATCAATGGCTACTCTTGGATTCTTTGGATTAGCTTTGGCCGGACTTCTAGGTGGCCTCGGTTTGAAAGCTAAAAAAGAAGAAAATGACTAGTCTAGCTACAGACTTTCTATCTAGGATATGAAAAATCTAGATATCGTTTAGAATGTTCGTAAAGAGATAAAAATAGTGTTATACTATTGTGGTATAGCACTGTTTTTTTCAAAGGAGAGACAGATGGGAAAGACAATTTTACTCGTTGACGACGAGGTAGAAATCACAGATATTCATCAACGTTATCTGGTTCAGGCAGGATATCAGGTTTTGGTGGCCCATGATGGAGTAGAGGCCTTGGAAATCTTCAAGCGAAAAGCGATTGATTTGATTATTACAGATATCATGATGCCTCGGATGGATGGTTATGATTTGATTAGCGAAGTTCAGTATCAATCTCCGGATCAGCCTTTTCTCTTTATAACGGCTAAGACAAGCGAGCAGGACAAGATTTACGGCCTGAGCTTGGGGGCAGATGACTTTATTGCCAAGCCCTTTAGCCCTCGTGAGCTGGTTTTGCGTGTCCACAATATTTTGCGGCGCCTTCATCGTGGAGGTGAGACAGAGGTCGTCAGTCTCGGGGATTTACGGATGAATCACGGTAGTCATGAGGTCCAAGTCGGAGATGTGGCGCTTGATTTGACCGTCAAATCCTTCGAACTTCTATGGCTTTTAGCCAGCAATCCAGAGCGGGTTTTCTCTAAGACAGACCTCTATGAAAAGGTCTGGCAGGAAGACTATGTGGATGATACCAATACCTTGAATGTTCATATTCATGCTCTTAGACAGGAGTTGACTAAACATGCTAGTGCAGAAACACCGACCATCAAAACCGTCTGGGGCTTGGGCTACAAAATTGAGAAAGCACGAGGTAGTCAATGAAATTAAAAAGTTATATTTTAGTGGGGTATATCATTTCAACACTCCTAACGATTATCGTGGTTTTTTGGGCCATCCAGCGAATGCTAATTGAAGAAAGAGAAATTTATTTCCTAGTGGGTATGACTCTCGTGGCTAGTTTTATCGGTGCTGGGATTAGTCTCTTTCTTTTATCACCGGTCTTTACTTCATTGAGCAAACTCAAGGAACATGCCAAGCGAGTAGCGGACAAGGACTTTCCATCAAATCTGGAGGTTCAAGGCCCTGTAGAATTTCAACAATTAGGCCAAGCTTTCAATGAAATGTCCCATGATTTGCAGGCCACCTTTGATTCCTTGGAAGAAAGCGAGCGAGAAAAGGGTTTGATGATTGCCCAGCTGTCGCATGATATCAAGACCCCTATCACTTCGATCCAAGCGACGGTAGAAGGGATTTTGGATGGGGTTATCAAGGAAGGAGAACAGGACCATTATCTAGCAACCATTGGACGCCAGACAGAAAGACTCAATAAACTGGTTGAGGAGTTGAATTTTTTGACTCTAAACACAGCTAGAAATCAGGTCGAAACGACCAGCAAAGACAGCATTTTTCTGGACCAGCTCTTGATTGAGTGCATGAGTGAATTTCAGTTCTTGATTGAGCAGGAAGAGCGAGATGTCCATTTGCAGGTAATCCCAGAGTCTGCTCGGATTGAAGGAGATTATGCTAAACTTTCTCGTATCTTGGTGAATCTGGTCAATAACGCTTTTAAATACTCAGCTCCAGGAACCAAGCTGGAAGTGGTGGCTAAGCTGGAAAATAACCAGCTTTCAATCAGTGTGACTGATGAGGGACAGGGGATTGCCCCAGAGGATTTGGAGAATATTTTCAAACGCCTTTATCGTGTAGAAACTTCGCGTAACATGAAAACAGGTGGTCATGGCTTAGGGCTTGCGATTGCGCGTGAATTGGCCCATCAATTAGGTGGAGAAATCACAGTTACCAGCCAGTACGGCCTCGGAAGCACCTTTACCCTCCTTCTCAACCTCTCTGGCAGTGAAAATAAAGCTTAAAACCCCTTTACAAATCTAGCCATTCATGGTAAAATGGATTTTGTGCGAAATATCAGCAGGAAAGCATGAAGCTCGTCAACAGGTGTCTTATGATAAGTAACCTTGGCTGTTTAGGCGAAGGGCATCTGCACGAATCAGGGCTTTCTAAGTGACTATTTCCACCGAAATATTATTTATATCAGGAGGACATTCACATGTCACGTTATACAGGACCATCTTGGAAACAAGCTCGTCGCCTTGGCCTTTCACTTACAGGTACAGGTAAAGAATTGGCACGTCGTAACTACGTACCAGGACAACACGGACCAAACAACCGTTCTAAATTGTCAGAATACGGTTTGCAATTGGCTGAAAAACAAAAACTTCGTTTCACTTACGGTGTAGGTGAAAAACAATTCCGTAACTTGTTCGTACAAGCTACAAAAATCAAAGGCGGAATCCTAGGTTTCAACTTCATGCTTCTTTTGGAACGCCGTTTGGATAACGTTGTTTACCGTCTTGGTCTTGCGACTACTCGTCGTCAAGCTCGTCAATTCGTAAACCACGGTCACATCCTTGTTGACGGAAAACGCGTTGATATCCCATCATACCGCGTAAATCCAGGTCAAGTGATCTCAGTTCGTGAAAAATCATTGAAAGTTCCGGCTATCCTTGAAGCAGTAGAAGCTACTCTTGGACGTCCAGCATTCGTATCATTCGACGCTGAAAAATTGGAAGGTTCATTAACTCGCTTGCCAGAACGCGACGAAATCAACCCAGAAATCAACGAAGCACTTGTCGTTGAATTCTACAACAAAATGTTGTAATATTTTATTAAATCAGATAGGCTTTAGAGCCTTGATATTAAGCACTTTGGGACGCTTTCCCTTAGTGCTTTTTGATTTCTCTTAGTATCCAGCTATCATCGTCTATAAGCAATTAGACCCATATAGTTCAAAGTGATATAGTAGTCTAAAGGATGTGCCACCATGAATGCTTTAGAAAAAAGCTCTTCATCAACTTACTACAGTTGACAAAGAGCCATTTTTTATTGATAACTTTAACAAAAGTCATCTTTAAAAATTTAAAAGTTTATTTCTTTCTTCAATATCATTTTTAATACATTCTTCAAGCACCTTGGGATCAACATAGATCACATTCCCAATCATTTTTGCGGGAATGTTCATAGATAGTACCTGGAAAGAATATTTTTTAACAAGTGGTTCAAGTTTTGAGCCGTTTATATGGTTGTTAATGGCAGGGAAAATGATATCTTCCCATGAAAATGTGTAGTTATAAATTGTCTTGTTAAATCCAAGCTCTCTGACCTTAACTCTATCATGTATGCGAATAAGTTTTACCAGTATATTAACACCATCAATATTCTTAGCTTTATAATTTTCACGTAAGTCTTTAAAAGAAGCATAGTTCTTGAAGGTAAGATAAGCCAGTAGAATAATTAAGATTAAAGGGATAATACCTTTAGACGTTAGCAAGTCACTTATAGTTGTCAACTTAAAGCTAAGTATGAAGTTGATAACAACTGCGTACAAAATAGCTAGTAGCGGCAATTTTACAAATAAAAAAGATTTGTATTTTATGGAAGTAATGGTATTGCTTTCTTTAAATTTTATTTTCATTAATGTTTCTCCTTAAATATTATCAGTTGGAAGAATATAGAGAAAGACTATGTAATGTTAGTTTTATAATAAAACACCCCATCAGCTAGATATTTTTGTCTAACTAATAGGGTGTAAGTCATGAAACGGAATGACCTATTATTTTACTTCTGTAAACACAACGTGTTTGCGAAGTTTTGGTGAGTATTTCTTCAATTGAAGACGGTCTGGAGTGTTACGTTTGTTTTTAGAAGTAAGGTACAAGCGTTCACCAGATTCTTTGTGTTCAAGTGTAATATTTACGCGCATGGTATCTCCCTTCTATTATTCAGCTGATGCAGCTTTAGCGATTTTACGTCCTTTGTAGTATCCTTTAAGTGATACACGGTGAGAACGTGAGTAATCTCCAGTAGTTTCGTCAAAGTTTACAGATGGAGCTGTTACTTTGTAGTGTGTACGACGTTTGTTTTTCTTCGCTTTTGAAGTGCGACGTGCAGGTACTGCCATTTTGATTTCTCCTTTAGGTATTTATATTCGATTCAATCTACTGATTTTCATCAACCATATTAGAATAACACATTTTTTTTGTAAAGTAAAGTTACTTGACAAAAAAAGATGAAAAAATTCTCCTGTCAGTCCTAGCAGACAGGAGAAGGTGTTAAATATCAATCTCAAATGGTTCGTCAATGGTTTCTGATACGTATTTTCCGTCTTTCTTCCGTTGTTTGACACATTCTGTGAGGAGATATTCGATTTGCCCATTGACTGAACGAAAGTCATCTTCTGCCCATGATGCGAGTGCAGCGTATAACTTTGTTGAGAGTCGAAGGGGGATCTGCTTCTTTTTAGCTTCAGCCATCTTTAGTAAAGACTTCCTGTGTTGACAATTGGTTGTGCATCATGATTGCCACAGAGTACGACAAGGAGATTTGAAACCATGGCAGCTTTTCGTTCTTCGTCAAGCTCTACCAATTCCCCTTCATTGAGTCGTTCTAGTGCCATTTCAACCATTCCTACAGCACCATCCACAATCATCTTACGGGCATCAATAATGGCAGATGCTTGTTGGCGTTGAAGCATGACAGCAGCAATTTCTGGAGCGTAAGCTAGGTAAGTAATACGTGCTTCAAGGATTTCCAAGCCAGCATCCTCAACACGACTTTGGATTTCCTCACGAATACGGTTAGCTACAATCTCACTAGAACCACGGAGACTACCTTCATCTGCTTGCCCGTCACCTGTAGTATCCACATTAGGAGAGACATCGTAAGGATAGATGCGGACAATATTTCGGAGGGCGCTATCACATTGCAATGAAAGATATTCTTTGTAGTTGTCCACATTGAAGACTGCTTTGGCTGTATCAACAACTCTCCAAGTTACCGCGATCCCGATTTCTACGGGATTTCCTAGACAATCATTGATTTTTTGGCGAGAATTGCTCAAGGTCATAACCTTGAGGGAAATCTGTTTTTTGCCAATTTCAATGTTTACATCATTGCCATTTGATGATTTCATTCCTGACAAAGGAGATTTTGTGCTAACATCACCACTTTGTCCCAGTCTAGTGTGATTTGCAGGGTTGACTGCTACGCTGAAGGGATTAACAAAGTAAAAACCAGGTTCTTTGATGGTACCTGTATAGTTACCAAAAAGGGTCAAAACCAGAGCTTCCTGAGGTTTGACAACTTTTAAACCAGCATGAGCTAGGCCTGCAATTAAGCTTAATAAAAGTCCGATAATAATTCCAAAAATGTTTTCCGAACCAACACCCATTATAAATATAAAGATACCGAGTACGAGCGCCAATTCAATGAGAATCAATGCGAATACACCATTTGGTTTTGAATTGATTAGTTTTTCAGTCATAAGAATGACCTCCTATTATTTGATATCTAAATGATATCACTTTAATTTATAAAGTCAAGAAATAAATGTAACATTTTTAAAGAAAATATTTCTGTATAGAATTTTCTGAAAATTCAAGAATTTTCTTCTGTTCATTGCTTTTAAAATGTGCTATAATAGTAAAAACTGAAATGGGAGGGAACAAATGACTGAATTAGATAAACGTCACCGCAGTAGCATTTATGACAGCATGGTTAAATCACCAAACCGTGCCATGCTTCGTGCGACTGGTATGACAGATAAGGACTTTGAAACACCGATTGTAGGGGTTATTTCGACTTGGGCGGAAAATACACCATGTAACATTCACTTGCATGATTTTGGGAAGTTGGCTAAAGAAGGTGTCAAATCTGCAGGTGCTTGGCCTGTGCAGTTTGGGACTATCACTGTAGCGGACGGGATTGCCATGGGAACGCCTGGTATGCGTTTCTCTTTGACATCTCGTGATATTATTGCGGACTCAATCGAGGCAGCTATGGGTGGTCACAATGTGGATGCCTTTGTTGCTATCGGTGGCTGTGACAAGAACATGCCTGGTTCTATGATTGCCATTGCCAACATGGATATTCCAGCTATTTTCGCCTATGGTGGAACTATTGCGCCGGGAAATCTTGATGGCAAAGACATTGACCTGGTTTCTGTTTTTGAGGGTATCGGAAAATGGAACCACGGTGACATGACAGCTGAGGACGTAAAACGTCTTGAATGTAATGCTTGTCCTGGACCTGGTGGCTGTGGTGGTATGTATACTGCTAATACCATGGCGACTGCTATCGAAGTTCTGGGTATGAGTTTGCCAGGTTCATCCTCTCACCCAGCTGAATCAGCTGATAAGAAAGAAGACATCGAAGCAGCAGGACGTGCTGTTGTTAAGATGTTGGAACTTGGTCTCAAACCATCAGATATCTTGACTCGTGAAGCCTTTGAAGATGCCATCGCTGTGACTATGGCTCTCGGTGGTTCTACAAATGCCACTCTTCATTTGCTTGCCATTGCCCATGCTGCCAATGTTGACTTGTCACTTGAGGACTTCAATACGATCCAAGAGCGTGTGCCTCACTTGGCCGACTTGAAACCATCTGGTCAGTATGTCTTCCAAGACCTCTACGAAGTCGGTGGTGTGCCTGCGGTTATGAGATACCTCTTGGCAAATGGTTTCCTTCACGGAGATCGCATCACATGTACTGGTAAGACTGTTGCTGAAAACTTGGCTGACTTTGCAGACCTCACACCAGGTCAACAAGTCATCATGCCACTTGAAAATCCAAAACGTGCAGATGGTCCGCTTATCATCTTGAACGGGAACCTTGCTCCTGACGGTGCGGTTGCCAAGGTATCAGGTGTTAAAGTTCGTCGTCACGTTGGTCCAGCTAAGGTCTTTGACTCAGAAGAAGATGCTATTCAGGCTGTTTTGACAGATGAAATCGTCGATGGCGATGTAGTCGTTGTTCGTTTCGTTGGACCTAAGGGTGGTCCTGGTATGCCTGAGATGCTGTCACTTTCATCAATGATCGTCGGTAAAGGTCAAGGAGATAAGGTTGCCCTCTTGACAGATGGTCGTTTCTCTGGTGGTACTTATGGTCTGGTTGTTGGACATATCGCTCCTGAAGCTCAGGATGGTGGACCAATTGCCTACCTTCGTACAGGCGATATCGTTACAGTTGACCAAGATACCAAAGAAATTTCCATGGTCGTATCTGAAGAAGAACTTGAAAAACGTAAGGCAGAAACAACCTTGCCACCACTTTACAGCCGTGGTGTCCTCGGTAAATACGCCCATATCGTATCATCTGCTTCTCGTGGAGCCGTGACAGACTTCTGGAATATGGACAAGTCAGGTAAAAAATAAACTCAAAAAGCAAGCCAACTTCGGCTTGCTTATTTTTATCTTCAAAAGTGATTTGCCTGCTTAACGAGGTGGCAGTCCAAGGGCAATACGGCCGTAGCGACTGATTCGTGTGATTTTCCAAGCAGGCGACCAGGTAACTTCAACCTTGACATCTTCGATACCCTCTATTTGTTTCAGACCTGCCACGATTTCGATAGGCAGGCTTTCGGCGCAATCGCAGGCAGTATCGGTGAAGGTCATGACAATCTTGCAGAGACCTGTTTCGTCCAGATTGATTTCATAAATCAACCCTAGATTGTAAACATCCAATTCCACATCTGTATCAAAAACCTTCTCTAGTTTTTCGATAATTTGGTCTTTCAAGGCCAAAGCACGGTCATTGATTTTGATATCGTCTCTCATTACAGTCCCTCCACGTGATAAATATCCTCTATTTTCTCATAATTCTGACAATTTGGCAAGTTTTTGATGAATTTTCTGAAAAATATGATAAAATGAAGAAAATACGGAATCAGGGAGAAGTCTATGGAGCAGATTGGAAAAGTCTTTAGACAATTACGAGAGTCAAGAAATATTTCGCTGAGACAAGCAACTGGGGGACAATTTTCGCCGTCTATGTTGTCCCGCTTTGAAACAGGTCAGAGTGAACTTTCGGTGGAAAAATTTCTATTTGCCCTAGAAAATATATCTGCCAGTGTGGAGGAAATCCTCTTTCTGGCGAGAGGGTTTCAGTATGATACAGATTCTGAGTTGAGAAAAGAAATCATAGATGTTTTGGATCCAAAGAATATAGCACCTCTTGAGGACTTGTATCGCAAGGAGTATCAAAAGCATGCCCATTCTCAAAACAAACAGAAACATATTCTAAATGCCATTCTTATCAAGTCTTATATGAAGGGTATGGATGAAAGGGTAGAGTTAACGGCAGAGGAAGGGAAAGTCCTTCATGATTATTTGTTTTCTACCGAGATCTGGGGGATCTATGAACTCAATTTATTTTCAGTCAGTTCACCATTTTTATCTGTTTCTCTTTTCACTAGGTATGTTAGAGAAATGGTACGAAAATCTGATTTTCTAATGGAAATGTCTGGTAATCGAAACCTTTTTCACACTATACTATTGAATGGCTTTTTAGCCAGTATTGAGTGTGAAGAATTTACTAATGCCTATTATTTTAAACGTGTTATCGAAGAGCATTTTTACAAGGAAAATGAGACCTATTTCCGAACTGTCTATTTGTGGGCAGAGGGTCTCCTTGATAGCAAGCAAGGTAGAGTCAAGGAAGGCCAGAAAAAGATGGAAGATGCTGTCCATATTTTTGAGATGCTTGGCTGTAATAAATCTGCCGAATATTATAGAAATACGAACGATTGTTGAATATCTGCAAACCAAGAAAATAATTTAAAATTTTAAGCGATAGAATTGTTGAGCTCTCTCGTGTCACTGGAGAAATTCTATCGTTTCTTTTTGCTCATTTTGTTTGTTGCATATATTCAAAAGTTTTTCCTCTAGAATTTCCAAGTGCTATACTATAGTCATACTTCACATAAAACTTCTAACAAGAAGGGAGATTACCTATGAAACTATTGTTTAGAAATCAAGCTTATCGACTCTTGACTTTGTCACGATTCTTCAATGCTTTTGGTGCTTCGATTTTCAATCTGGTCTTTATCGTCTATGCATCGACCTTGTCACAAGCCTCCTTTGCTGTTGCTATGGCGAATATTGTCATGATCATTCCCACGCTCTTTACAGTTTTTGTAGGGATTCGGGCAGATTACACGAGGGACAAGGTCAAATGGATGGTCTATAGCGGTTTGTTTCAGGCGGTTTTATTTTTTCTAGCAGCCCTAGTTGTTCAGCAAGCTACTCTCTTTGCCTTTTCTAGCCTGTGTTTGATCAATGTCATTAGTGATGTTATCAGTGATTTTGCTGGTGGTTTGCGCATGCCTCTCATTAAGGAAAAAGTAGCTGAAGATGATCTGATGGAAGCTTATTCTTTTTCCCAGTTCATCACCTATATTTCAGCTATTGGTGGTCAAGCTTTTGGAGTATGGCTCTTAGGTTTATCGGTCAACAATTTTTCCCTTGTTGCGGGAATCAATGCCTGTTTCTTCCTAGTATCAGCCTCTGTTCTCTTTTTAGGAAAAAGTAAATTGAGCCTGTCAATGTCATCTGCTGATGGTGAATCACTAAAAAATGAGAAGCTTTCTATCAAAGACCAGTTCCTAACAATTTACCGAAATTTACGCCTTGTTTTTCTTAAAGGTGGACAGAAAAACTTTGGATTCATGATCTTTGCTGTCTTGCTTATCAATGCCTTGGGTGGTTCCTTAGGGGGCATCTACAATATCTTCTTTTTGAGCCACTCTCTCTTGAATTTTTCTTACACAGAGGCGTTATTTATCAGTCAAGTCGGTGCTTTAGTAGCAGTCATCATCAGTAGCCTTACGGGCAATGATTATTTTGGGAAGCAGTCCCTGCCTAGATTGATGATGTGGGCTACCGTAGGGCTCACTCTAATTGGTCTGGCTAACGTATTCAATCAAGTCGTGCTTGGTTTGCTATTTCTCTTTTTAACTCTGTATGTGTCTGGTAAAGTTCAACCAAAGATTAGTGCCATGCTCATGAAAAATCTAGCTCCAGAGGTTCTAGCTCGTACCAGTAATTTTTTAGGTTTATTGTTTACCTTGTCCATACCTGTGGGAACAGCCTGTTTTTCACTAGTAGCCGTATGGAATATACAGTTGACTTGGATGCTATTTGTTGGCCTTTCCTTGCTGGCTATTCTTTTGACAGTTATTAATCTCAAAAATGATATCTAAATCCTAATTTTTTTCTTACTGTTTTAATCCCTCTATTTATGGTAAAATAAGACTATTAAGTTTAAAGAGGATTCCCTATGAAATTACAAAAACCAAAAGGAACGCAGGATATTTTACCTGCTGAGTCTGCCAAATGGCAGTACGTTGAGGGCTTTGCCCGTGAGATTTTCAAGCGCTACAACTACGCAGAAGTGCGTACGCCCATTTTTGAGCATTACGAGGTTATCAGTCGCTCTGTCGGAGATACAACGGATATCGTAACTAAGGAAATGTACGATTTCTATGACAAGGGTGACCGCCATATTACCCTCCGTCCAGAAGGAACAGCGCCAGTTGTCCGTTCCTATGTGGAAAATAAACTCTTTGCCCCAGAAGTGCAAAAGCCAAGTAAGTTCTACTACATGGGCCCTATGTTCCGCTATGAGCGTCCACAGGCAGGGCGTTTGCGCCAATTCCACCAGATTGGTGTCGAGTGTTTTGGCTCTAGCAATCCAGCTACCGATGTGGAAACCATCGCGATGGCAGCCCATTTCTTGAAAGAAATCGGCATCCAAGGTGTCAAGTTGCACCTCAATACTCTTGGAAATCCTGAGAGCCGTGCGGCCTACCGTCAAGCCTTGATTGATTATTTGACACCACTCAAGGAGACCTTGTCTAAGGATAGCCAGCGTCGTTTGGAGGAAAATCCTCTTCGTGTCTTGGACTCTAAGGAAAAAGAAGACAAGGTGGCTGTAGAGAATGCACCGTCTATCTTGGACTTCCTTGATGAAGAAAGCCAAGCTCATTTTGATGCTGTGCGTCAGATGTTGGAAAATCTGGGTGTAGACTATATCATCGATACCAATATGGTGCGTGGTCTGGACTACTACAACCACACCATTTTTGAGTTCATCACTGAGATTGAGGGCAATGACTTGACAGTCTGTGCGGGTGGTCGTTACGATGGCTTGGTTGCCTACTTTGGTGGACCAGAAACTGCTGGATTTGGTTTTGGACTTGGTGTAGAGCGCCTGCTTCTCATTCTTGAAAAGCAAGGTGTGGCCCTCCCTATCGAAAACGCCCTAGATGTCTATATCGCAGTCTTGGGAGAAGGAGCAAATGTTAAGGCTTTGGAATTGGTACAGGCTCTTCGCCAACAAGGTTTCAAAGCAGAGCGTGATTACCTCAACCGTAAACTCAAAGCTCAGTTCAAGTCAGCCGATGTCTTTGCGGCTAAGACCCTCATCACCCTAGGAGAGAGTGAAGTCGAAAGCGGACAAGTGACGGTCAAGAACAACCAAACCCGAGAAGAAGTGCAAGTGTCGCTTGAGACTATCAGCCAAAACTTCTCAGAAATCTTTGAAAAACTAGGCTTTTAATGATAGATAAACTGGTCAGGAACCTATTCCTGACCTTTTTCTTTTGCAAAATGACAAAAATCATAAACTTTTTGACAAATATGCTTGTCAAAAAGAAAAAGATGTGTTACAATGTAAGCAAGTTAAGAAATAGAAAGCAGAAAGGAGCTATGATGTGGGTAGTATTTATACTATTTATGATTTTCTTTTATTCTAATAATTCTAAAAAAATCAAGAAACTAGAGAATAAAATCAAAAAGCTTGAGCGAAAAGAGAAAGGAAATATAGAAATGTCAAGATTATTGCAAGAATTAATTGGGAAAAATCCAACAATCGTTGGACAAGTGTTTGGAACATCTTTATGGGAAGTTGTGGATGTTGATGAGGAATGGGTCAAACTACGTAGTGTTGATAAAGAGGGGAAAGAAAAATTCAAGTTGCAACGTATTGAGGATATCCAAACCGTTGAATTTGACGGAGAGTAGGTGTGTAACATGCAACTAAAAAATCGTCTAAAAGAGCTTCGAGCTCGCGATGGTCTCAATCAAACCGAACTAGCCAAGTTGGCAGGGGTTTCCAGACAGACCATTAGCCTACTGGAACGGGATGAGTACACCCCGTCCATTATCATTGCCCTGAGAATATCTCAAATTTTCAACGAAACAGTCGAATCGGTATTTCGCTTGGAGGAGGACGAGTGATGAACAAGTACAAAGTGATTTATTATGTAGTGGTCACAGTTCTATTAGTCAGCGTGTTTCTATTGATTGGGATAGACTTAGGCTGGTTTAATCCATATCAAAGTAACCAATTTGTTTGGGCCTACTTTGCTCTCATCCCAGTAATTGAATGGATTGAAAAGAAATCAAAAAATCTAGCAAGTGAAAAAGGAGAATGAAAATGAAAAAGAAAAATAAAGGTGGATTGTTATTTTTAATGTCTGTTGTCTTTGGAGGTTTCTTGGGAGGTTTTGTAGGGATGTTTAAGGATGCTGCCGAATCCCACGCAATCATTTTAGATGTAAAAGTCTTGATACCCTGGATATCAACTATTTGTTTACTGATAGGTTTCATTAGTATTCTTTTGACTTTCAATTTCTTAAAGAAAAGCAGAAAATTTCACTCCTTGTATCAAGAGGAAATGGATGATGACCTGAATGAAACCTATTATGTGCAAATGTATCGGAATCTTGAGTTTGGAAGCATTGCTTTTAATATTACAAACGTAGCGATTTTATTGGCTCTCTTCATTTCAGCAAGTGAAATGGTTGTACTAAATGGAAGCCATCTAACCTTATCTCTTTCTTTTTTGGGATTAGTATTGATTTTTAATGTTCAAAAATATTTTTATAAAACCATTGCGATTGTTCGCCAGTTTGATTTGGTATTTTTCTCTATGCCAAAGGATATCTTAGGCTATGTCAATTCTTACGATGAAGGGGAGCGCCAGGCTAATTTGGAACAGAGTTTTCGGATTTTATTCCAATTACATCAGTATGTCTTGCCAGCTTTGTACTTTCTGATTGCTCTCTTTTCTTTACTGACAGGAGAGATTCAGTTACTAGCCTTCTTGTTTGTCGGAGCAATCCATGTTTATATCAATGTGATGCAGTTGCCTATGGTGAAACGTTATTTTAAATAAAGGAGTTTCTATGATTCGTGTTGAAAATGTAAGCAAAAGTTTTGGGAGCAAAAAAGCTCTTCATCAGATTTCTTTTGAGATTAAGGAGGGTGAAATCTTTGGTTTTCTTGGCCCTTCTGGCTCAGGTAAAACAACCATGATCAATGTCTTGACAGGTCAGTTGGCTGCAGATCAAGGTAACACAATTTTGTTAGGCAAGAATTCTCAAGATTTAACCTCAAATGATTTGGAACAAATTGGTATTGTTAGTGATGGCAGTGGTTTTTATGAAAAGATGAGTCTTTATAAAAATCTTCTCATCTATGCTAAGTTATATGGTCTCAAGTCAGATAGAGTAGTTCAGGTGCTCCAACAGGTTGGATTGGCAGATGCTAAAGATGTTATCGCAGAAAAACTATCTACAGGAATGAAACAACGAATGTTCTTGGCTCGTGCCCTTCTTAATGCTCCTAAGATTCTCTTTCTAGATGAGCCAACCAGTGGCTTAGACCCTACAACATCCAAGATGATTCATACCCTACTTCAAGAATTAAAGCAAGCGGGGACAACTATCTTTCTGACCACGCATGATATGAATGAGGCAACTCTGCTTTGTGATCGCTTATCTCTTTTGAATAAGGGTAATTTAATAGAGTATGGAAGTCCGCAAGACATTATCCAGAAGTACCATGTGGATAAGAAGGTACGTGTGGTTTATAATGATGGACGAGAACAGATAGTTCCATTTGAAGAATTACCACATTTAGATACGACAGATTTGATGGTGGTTCACTCTTGTGAGCCGACTTTAGAAGAAATCTTTATCAGATTGACAGGAGAAAAGTTAGATGTTTAGAAAATTAAATGCCCTACTATGGTTAAGAGTGCAAGTTCTTATTAGCAATTCAAGTTTGTTAGCAACTTTATTGATGCCTTTTGGTATTGCTGTTCTATATAATGAATTGTCAAATAAGAATGGACAATTGAGCCTATTTTTACTATCTGCTAGCTTGACGATGGTCTTGAGCATGGGAAGTGGTTATATGGTATCGATTATGATGGCAGAAGATAAGGAAAAACGAAATCTCAAATCACTCATTCTAAGTGGTGTGACAGCAACAGAATATACTTTCAGTATGCTCGTTCTCCCTATTTTGATAATGTTGGTTGCTATGATTGTACTTCCCATCTATCTTAAAGTAGATGTATCTGGTTATTTAGTTGCCTATGCTATCTATTTGCTCCTAGCAACTATTTGTATTATTTTTCTCAACCTTCTAATCGGTGCGGTATCAGATACTCAGTCTAAAGCGCAAGTTTATAGTATCTTCCCTATGTTAATTGTCTCTTTTTTACCTATGATTGCTCTTCAAAATGATACGGCTCAGAAAGTGTTAGATTACTCGTTCGTTGGTCCAATTGTAAATCTTTTAAATAAAAAAGGTGGGGAAATATCTTTTTCTAATATTGGTATGTTACTTGCTTGGGTACTTGTATTAGGAATAGCAAACCTCTTTGTATTAAAAAACAGCTATAAAGCAAGATAGGAGATTTATATGAAATTACTTAAAAACCTTGGCTGGTTTCTTCTAGCTTTTCTATCCTTTTTCTTTATCTATGGTCTGGTTCAGAGTATGGCTCTGTCAGCTCTTGGACTAGGGGCTTCGATATATGGAGTTTTACCACTTTATATCGCCCTGTCAGGGGCCTATGTTTATGGAGTTTACAGATGGTATCAGACAGAAAAGGTTAGCATCCAGACAACAGCTTTTAATCGTCATATCTGGTTGCCTACTCTGGTTTTGCTAGTGGCTATTACAGCCCAGTTCTTTTTACCAGAAGATCCGTCGGTCAGTCAACAAATCGTATCTCAACTGACAGTGGAACAGCCTGCATTTGGTTTCTTTATGGTGGTGGTCTTTGCTCCTTTGACGGAAGAACTTATCTTTAGGGGGATGTTGGCACGCTATCTCTTTCCTAAGCAGGACAATAGGAAACAAACTCTGATTTTTCTTCTGGTATCCAGTGTTCTGTTTGCCTTGATTCATTTCCCAGGTGATGTGCAACAATTTTTTGTCTATTTTAGCCTTGGTTTTAGTTTGGGCTTGGCTTATATTAGCAGAAAAGGTCTGGTCTACAGTATTTCTCTCCACGCTTTGAATAATTTAATCGGCTTTTTGATGATACTCATGCTATAATAGAGTCAGGAGGTCACATGAAACGAGTAATTTTATTAGCAGTGATTCAGGCAGTTGTTCTATTTTTCATCATTGGAGCGCTAGCTTATGCCTTTAAGGGCGATTTCTTCTACAACTATCTAGCAGTCGTCTTTGCCCCTATTGCAGGTGTCTTGCGCTTTGGGACAGCTTATACAACGGAAATTGTCTTGCCGAGAAAGGCAGCCGAAATCGCTGAAAAGCGTAAAGCAGGCAAAAATTCAAAATAAAAGAGTCCGGTGAACTTCATCGGATTTTTGTATGGGCGCTAATTTTTAGCTCCTTCATTTGATTTTTAAAGACAGGCAAACTTTTCTGCTGATTTTCATGAAGAGCCTGCGCTTTTATGGTAAAATAGTAACAGAATAAAAGAGGAGAGAAACAATGAAACGTAGTATGTATGCTGGTCGTGTTCGTGAGGAACACATCGGACAAGAAATGACCTTGAAAGGATGGGTAGGCCGTCGTCGTGACCTTGGTGGTTTGATCTTTATCGACCTTCGTGACCGTGAAGGAATCATGCAGTTGGTTATCAACCCTGAAAAAGTATCTGCAGAGGTCATGGCAACAGCTGAAAGCCTTCGTAGCGAATTTGTTATAGAGGTGACTGGACAGGTCGCTGCGCGTGAGCAAGCCAATGATAAGTTGCCAACTGGTGCAGTCGAGCTAAACGTGACAGCTCTGACAGTACTGAATACAGCTAAAACAACCCCATTTGAGATTAAGGATGGCATTGAGGCCAATGACGATACACGTTTGCGTTACCGTTACCTTGACCTTCGTCGTCCAGAAATGTTGGAAAATCTTAAACTTCGTGCCAAGGTGACCCACTCTATCCGCAACTACTTGGATGAGTTGGAGTTTATTGACGTGGAGACACCATTCCTTTCTAAGTCAACTCCTGAAGGGGCGCGTGACTACTTGGTGCCGTCTCGTGTTAATAAAGGGCATTTTTACGCGCTTCCTCAAAGTCCACAAATCACGAAACAGCTCTTGATGAATGCTGGTTTTGACCGTTACTATCAAATCGTTAAATGTTTCCGTGACGAGGACTTGCGTGGTGACCGCCAGCCTGAGTTTACCCAGGTTGACTTGGAAACGTCTTTCCTTACTGAACAAGAAATCCAAGATATCACAGAAGGTTTGATTGCGCGCGTGATGAAAGAAACTAAAGGCATCGAAGTGACGCTTCCATTTCCTCGTATGAAATATGATGATGCTATGGCTCTTTACGGTTCTGACAAGCCAGATACCCGTTTTGACATGTTGCTTCAGGACCTGACAGCAGTAGTCAAAGGTGTAGACTTTAAAGTCTTTTCAGAAGCACCTGCTGTAAAAGCAATTGTGGTCAAAGGAGCTGCGGACAACTATTCACGTAAAGACATCGACAAGATGACCGAAGTAGCCAAACAGTATGGTGCCAAAGGTCTTGCTTGGGTCAAGGTGGTTGATGGAGAATTAAACGGACCAGTTGCCAAGTTCTTGACTAGCATCCAAGCAGAATTGACAACAGCGCTTGCTCTTGAAGATAAGGACTTGGTTCTCTTTGTGGCGGATACGCTTGAAGTGGCTAATGCAACGCTTGGTGCCCTTCGTGGACGTATTGCCAAAGAGCTTGGTTTGATTGATAATGATAAATTCAACTTCCTTTGGGTTGTTGACTGGCCAATGTTTGAATGGTCTGAAGAAGAAGGTCGTTACATGAGCGCCCACCATCCATTTACTCTACCACAGGAAGAGACTGCTCACGAATTAGAAGGTGATTTGGCGAAGGTTCGTGCCATTGCTTACGATATTGTCTTGAACGGTTATGAACTTGGTGGTGGTAGCCTTCGTATCAACCAAAAAGACCTTCAAGAACGTATGTTCAAGGCTCTTGGTTTCTCAGCCGAAGAAGCAAATGACCAGTTTGGTTTCCTTCTTGAAGCCATGGACTATGGTTTCCCACCACACGGTGGCTTGGCTATCGGGCTTGACCGATTTGTCATGCTCTTAGCAGGAGAAGAAAATATTCGTGAAGTTATTGCCTTCCCTAAGAACAATAAGGCAAGTGACCCAATGACACAAGCTCCTTCAACAGTAGCTCTCAAACAACTAGAGGAACTCAGCTTACAAGTAGAAGAAGATGAAACAAGCAAAACGAATTAAGCGGTGGCGCTATTATCTGCGCCGCTTTGCTCATCAGATAAAAATTTTACGTGTCTTACAAAGCATCTCTCGCGAAAAATATGATGAGAAGATTTCGGCCTCTCTGGTCTATGGATTTTTATCAGCAGTAGCGGTCAATTTCTTTTTCCAACCAGGTCATGTGTATTCGAGTGGTGCGACAGGTCTGGCACAGATTATCTCTGCCTTGAGTAATCACTGGTTTGGTTTTCATATCCCGATTTCGCTAACCTTTTACGCCATTAATTTTCCTTTGATGGTCTTGGCTTGGTATCAGATTGGGCATAAGTTCACCGTCTTTACCTTCATCACGGTATCCATGAGTTCCTTCTTTATCCAGTTTGTGCCTGTGGCGACCTTGACTGAGGATCCCATTATCAATGCCCTTTTTGGGGGTGTTGTCATGGGCTTGGGGATTGGTTTTGCTCTTCGCAATAATATCTCCAGTGGTGGGACGGATATTGTCAGTCTGACCATTCGCAAGAAAACGGGGAGGAATGTCGGTAGTATTTCTTTCTTGGTAAATGGGACTATCATGCTGATAGCGGGTTTGACCTTTGGTTGGAAATACGCTCTTTACTCTATGATTACCATCTTTGTCTCTAGCCGGGTGACAGACGCGGTCTTTACCAAGCAAAAACGCATGCAGGCTATGATTGTGACCAATCATCCAGTGAAGGTTATTGAAAAAATCCATAAAAAATTGCACCGCGGAGCAACCATGATCCACGATGCAGAAGGAACCTATAATCACGAAAGAAAGGCAGTTTTAATCACTGTCATTACACGTGCAGAGTTTAATGAATTTAAACAGATTATGAAACAGGTGGACCCAGGTGCCTTTGTCTCTGTATCTGAGAATGTTCATATTTTGGGACGATTCGTTGAAACAGAAAATTAGTAACTAAAAAACCAGCGCGAGCTGGTTTTTATTTTTCAACAATTTTATGTCCAATCAACTGGCGATAACAAATTTGTTTATTGCTTTTAGCATCATTGATGATCTGGAGAATAGTTTCAAAGGAAACACGACCAAGCTCCAAACTATTGATATCGACATAGGCTGCCAAGTTGAGCTTGGGATTGACTGAGTCGAAGCTGAGGACAGGGACATCCAGTTGGTGTTTTGCGATGTAATCACAGACCCCTGCAGCAAGGAGACTATCAATGGTAATAATAGCGTCAATATTTGGATCGTGTTTGAAGAGAAGTCTACTAAAGCGATAACCATTATCTTCAAGAAATTCAGTAGCAAAGTAAGTCAGATTAGTATCGAGAGGAAGTTGGTATTGTTTTAGAGCTAGCTCGTAACCTGTCAGACGGTCTTGTGTTACGAAGAGTCGCTTAGTACCTCCGATAAAGGCAATTCGCTTGCATCCTTTTTTGATGAAATACTCTGTCGCATCAAAACCAGCTTGGACATTGTCATTATCGACAAGTGGAATGAAGGGAGATAGAGATTTACCTAAGATAAGGAAAGGAAATTGCTCGTCTGCTACTAACTTAACCAAAGGGTCCTCTTCTTGGGCATAGAGGAAAATCAAACCATCTACACGTTTGCCGTAAACCATCTGGGAAATAGCTTTGAGTCGCTCTTTGGCGTCTTTACCTGTCGCGATCTGAATGGCGTAGTGGTTTTCAGAGGCGACTTGGGCAATACCACGGAGGACAGATGGGAAGAAAGGATTTTGATAGAAGGCATCTGAGTCGTCAGGAAGCACCAAGCCGATAACTTGGGTATAGCTACTTACCAAGCTACGAGCATTGAGGTTGGGGTGGTAATTGAGCTCCTTCATAGCCTTGCGAACACGTTTTTTTGTTTCGTCGCTAATGGTTGATTTATTTTGAATAACACGGGTTACGGTTGAAGGTGAAACACCAGCAGCCTTGGCCACATCTTTAATCGTAACGGGCATAAAAATCTCCTATTTATGGTAATCTGGATCACGGAAATGCGTTTTATAAAAGATAGTGACCAGATACAGAACAAAAAGAATGTTTTGTACAGTGATGAGGTTTGACATATTTTGGCCAAAGAGTCCCAAAATAAGTGTAATCAGAGTTGGTAATCCTAAACAGTTCAAGATAAAATGGTAGCACTCTTTAAAGGTCCTAAATGAAAAGAGGCGTGATTTCTTAGTGATATAAAGGAGAAGACTCGCTCCTAGAGAGACGATAAAGAAATTCAAACCAAAGAGGAAGCTCGCACCGAGAACTAGGAAGAGACTGATATAGACACGATTTTGCTGGTACCAGTCTTTAGAAATGGCTTGGGTCAAGCTGTCTTTACTTTTGAAACTCTCAGTCTCAATCGCTCGGTAAGAGATACGGGTCAGCTCTTTACTTTCCTTGCTGATGACGAGCTCATTCGTATCGAAATGCAGTTGCAAGTCCTTAGGTAATTCCTTGCTTTGACTTGGACCAATCACAATAGAAGGCGCTTGACTAGCTGTTCCGGTATAAGTTAATTTGCCATCAACAATTGCAGCATGTTCAGAGAGATCCTGTACAACCTTATCTGTCAATGGTTCATAGACATTATCGATAAAGGTTTCTAGCGGATAAGTCTCCTGCGAGCTGTTTTGGATGGCAATAGGTACCATAGATAAGCTGATAAGGAAGATACTGGTAAAGAGAAGTTGGAACCAGTTGAGTCCGAAACGTTTGGACAGGGGCTTACGAAATCCCCAAATACTTGAAAAATAGGAAAATGGATATGGAAGCATAGGTATCTTTCTAAAAGGTGTTTTCTATATGAGTATTATTATATAGAGAAATGTGCTTTATTTCAAGTCTAGGAGAAAAATTGCTTGTTGTAAGGGTATTACTTACAGTAACAATCGCTAATACTCAATGAAAATCAAAGAGCAAACTAGGAATCTAGCCGCAGGTTGCTCAAAACACTGTTTTGAGGTTGTGGTTAGAACTGACGAAGTCAGTAACCGTACTACGGCAAGGTGAAGCTGACGTGGTTTGAAGAGATTCTCGAAGAGTATAAAATGAAAAAGGGTGGCGGGGATATATTATCCCTTGTCGCCACCACTTGTAAGTCCTGAAACAAAGTTCTTTTGTAGGAAGAAGAAGAGAATACAGATTGGAAGGGCGATGAGGATAGCACCTGCTGAGAAGTAGGCAATCTTCATGTTTTTCACATTGCTAACGAAGGTTTGGAGACCTACGGCAACAGTAAAGTATTCTTTCTCACGAAGCAAGAAACTAGAGAGGATATAGTCTCCAAAAGGTCCCATGAAGGCCCAGAGAGCTTGTACGGCAACCATTGGGCGAACAAGTGGAAGAACAATTTGCCAGAAGCGGCGGAAGTGTCCTGCACCGTCTAGTTTTGCAGATTCGTCTAGAGACATTGGCACTGTATCGAAGTAGCCCTTCATGAGCCAAGCATTCATCGGGATACCCCCACCAACATAAAGGAAGATGAGGAACCAGCTGTGGTTAAGGGCGTTCAACATAAGTGCCATAACGAAGAAGGCAGTCAAAGCGGCCATTGTTGGCACCATTTGGATAATCAAGAAGAAGACCAAACTTTGTTTACGAGCCAAGAAATTGTAACGGCTATAAGCATAACCAGCAAGTACGATAATACTTGTTTGAACAGCCATAGTAATTAAGGCGATAATCAAAGTGTTGAGGTACCAAGTACCGTACAAGGTTTCAGTGAAGAGACCTTTAAAGTTATCAAAATTGAGGTCGATATTAGTATCTAGTTTAAAGGCTGAGACGTTACCTGCTTTAAAGGCTGACATGATGGTAATCAAAAGTGGATAGATAATCACGATTGATAGGCCAATTAAGTAGAGGTAAGTAAGGGTTTGAGTCAGTCTACGTTTGAGTTTAATTGAGTTATTCATCTTAGACATCCTCCATATCAAATGCGTGTAGTTTCTTGAATGCGATCATAGAGATTGAGATGACAATGATAGAGATAATCAAGGTAACAGCTGCCGCCATTGAGTATTGAGGAGATGTACCTGTTGTCAAACGGTAGATCCATGAAATCAAGATATCTGTTGAACCAGCTCCTCCTCCGACACTACCAGGACCTCCACCATTGAAGAGGTACATGATAGAGAAGTTGTTAAAGTTGAAGGTGTATTGGCTAATCAAAGTAGGTGCTGCAACAGCCAAGATCATTGGGAAAGTGATGTTGCGGAATTTTTGCCAAGCATTAGCACCGTCAATATAAGCTGCTTCGTAAAGGTCGTTAGGAATAGATTGCAAGATACCCAAAGTCAAAACGTAGATATATGGGAATCCAAGCCAACCTTGCATCATAATCAAGGCAACCTTAGTCCAAGTAGGGTCTGTTTTCCAAGGGATAAGAGCCCCATCAAGGAAAGGAAGGAATTTAGCAAAGATCGGCAAGACTTGAGTGTTGATAGCACCAACACTATCATTAAACATGTTTGAGAATGTCAAGATAGTGATGAAGGCTGGGACAGCCCAAGGAAGAAGGAAAATAACACCAAAGATACGTTTTCCTTTGATAAATGGTTGGTTAGCAATGATAGCTGTGAAGATACCAATCACGATCTGTAAAGTTGAGGCAGATAAAGCCCAGATGATAGTCCAAGAAAGAACAGAACCAAAGGCAGAACGGAAGGTACTCAAGCTCCAGATGTTTGTAAAGTTGGTCAAACCAACCCAGTCCAACAATTTGTTTGGTGGCAAGTGTTGGAAGTCGTAGTTGGTAAAGGCGATCATCAAGGTTACGATAACTGGGAAGATAATCGCAAAAGTCATGGCAATGTAAGATGGAATGATTAAGAGGTAAGGGAAACCATTCTCATAGATTCCTTTGACCATTTCTTTAAAGGTAAGTGCTACTGGAATACCATTATTAATGTGTTTGGCAGTTGTATGTGCATCTTTGATATTTGCGAAATAAAAGAGTACATAAACAACTACAAAGATTAAATGGAAGGCACCGCGAATCAGCATGAAGAGGGAATTATCACGACCTGGCTTGTCACCAAGAGTGATGAGGTTGCTCAATTCAGGGGCTGCAAGTGCTAGGAAATAAAGGACAAATACGATGGTTACACCAAGGAAGATAAAACCTTTGGCTTTTTGTTTATTGTAAATCTGTCCTAACCCAGGAATGATAGACAGCAGGGCTGCTCTACTAGGTTGTTGCTTTTCCATAATAACTCCTTTCATAGGATACTGGTTTCTAATCAAAACCTAAACTATATATGTTTTTTATTGATAAATTCAAAGGGGGATTTGAATTCCACCCCCCTTGAACAAATTTTTTATTCACCAAATTTTTGTTTGATTGTTTCTTTGATCAATGTTACAGCATCGTTAGCAGCTGTTTTAGCATCTTTCTTACCACTTACAGCTTCAAACAACATTGTTTTAGCTGGGTCCCAAACAGCTGACATTTGAGAGATGTTTGGCATTGGTTGAGCATTCTTGAACTGTTTGATAACAGCTGTTGTCAACTCATCGTTTTTACCTTCAGCGTATGAACGAGCTTCAGTGTTAGCTGGGATTTCGTTAGTTGTATCGTAGAAGGCTTTTTGTTCTTCAGTTGAAACAAGGAAGTCTACAAATTTTTGAGCAGCTTCAAGGTTTTTAGTGCTTGATGGGATGATCCAAGCTTTACCACCACCGAATGCTGCGTAGTCTTTTCCGTTTGGAAGAGTTGGGATAGTTGCAACACCGTAGTTTACTTTAGCGTCTTTGAAGGCTTTAGCTTTCCAAGGTCCGTCAATGATAGCAGCTGTTTTACCTTCTTGGAATTGAGTTTGGATTAGGTTTCCAGCTCCTTCAGTATCTTGCATACCTTTAGGCCATTTTTCATACCAAGATTTAGCGTATTCTACACCTTTGATAGCGCCGTCGTTGGCAAGACCGATGTCTTTAGCATCTTTACCGTTTTGTCCGAATACGTAACCGCCGTTACCAGCAAGAAGTCCGTATGCAAAGTAGAAGTTTGTCCAGTCAGCTAGGAAAGCAGAAGTTTTTCCATCTTCTCCAGCGAATGCGTATTTGCTATCTTTAGCAAGGTTTTCCAAGTCAGCAAATGTTTTTGGAGCTTCTTTTACCAAGTCTTTGTTGTAGTACATAACAAGTGACTCGATAACGGCAGGAGCACCGTAAACTTTACCGTCAGCAGCTGTTACAAGAGATTTAGTTTTATCATCTGTTTTAGCGCCGTCGCTCAATTTAACTTCTGAAAGTTGGCCGTCAGTACCAAGGCTACCTACACGGTCGTATGGTGCCATCATAACGTCAGCAGCTTTACCAGATTGGTTATCTAGAGAAAGGTTGTCAAGACCACCCATTTGGTCTCCGGTTTTGATAGTCACTTTTACGCCAGCTTCTTTTTCGTAAGCTTTTGCAGCTGATTCAGCAAAAGCTTTGTATTGGTCTTCAACGTAAAGAGTGATTTCTTTCGCTTCAGATGAACCAGCATCAGCAGCTTTTTCAGCAGGTTTGCTTCCGCAAGCTACCAAAAGCAAGCTAGCAAGTGTAGCAGTTCCAAGCACAGCAGCGCTCTTCATGAATTTAGATGACATAGTGTATTCCTCCTAAAGAATAACAAATTTTATAATGAGGAAACGCAAACGTTTTCCTTTATGGGACTAGTATAGCACAATTGGAAAGCGGTTGCAAGTGTTTTTTGTAAAAATTTTAAAAAAAATTCACGAAAAGGGTAAGCGTTTTATTTGTTTATAATAGTAGAAAATCCCAAAAATCGGTTTTGTTTTAAATTTAAAAAAAGTTGGGAAAACGATTGCCTAATTTACAAATGGAAAGTAGAGAGGATTCTCACTTTATTTTTGCTTAATAAGATAAGTGAAAGCCTTATTCCTATTTTGTTTGCTTCCTGAAAGAATATATATACGAGTAAGAAGAAAAAATTTTTAAAAAATAATCAAAAAAGTTATTTAAAACCGCTTGCATTTATCAAGAAAATAAGCTATACTAGTAATAGCGCAAACGTTTGCGTTCATAAAAATGTAATATCTAACTATAAACACACGAGGTGCTTATTATGAAAAAACGTCAAAGTGGTGTGTTGATGCACATTTCTTCTCTTCCAGGAGCATACGGAATCGGATCATTTGGTAAAAGTGCTTACGACTTCGTTGATTTCTTGGTTCGCACAAAACAACGTTACTGGCAAATCCTTCCACTAGGGACAACTAGTTACGGAGATTCTCCTTACCAATCTTTCTCAGCCTTCGCAGGGAACACTCATTTTATCGATTTAGATATCTTGGTGGAACAAGGCTTGTTGCAAGCAAGTGACCTTGAAGGGGTTGACTTTGGTAGTGATGCGTCTGAAGTTGATTATGCGAAAATCTACTATGCACGTCGTCCTCTTTTAGAAAAAGCGGTAAAACGTTTCTTGGAAGTGGGAGATGTTAAAGATTTTGAGAAATTTGCTCAAGACAACCAATCATGGCTTGAACTCTTTGCAGAGTATATGGCTATCAAAGAGCATTTTGACAATCTTGCTTGGACTGAATGGCCAGATGCAGATGCTCGTGCTCGTAAAGCTTCAGTACTTGAAAGCTACCGTGAGCAATTGGCAGACAAGTTGGTTTACCACCGTGTGACTCAATATTTCTTCTTCCAACAATGGTTGAAATTGAAAGCTTACGCTAACGACAACCACATCGAAATCGTTGGGGACATGCCAATCTACGTAGCGGAAGATTCAAGCGATATGTGGGCAAATCCACATCTCTTCAAGACAGATGTCAACGGTAAGGCTACTTGCATCGCAGGATGCCCGCCAGATGAGTTTTCTGCAACTGGTCAGCTTTGGGGTAACCCAATCTATGACTGGGAAGCAATGGACAAAGACGGTTACAAATGGTGGATTGAACGCTTGCGTGAAAGCTTCAAAATCTACGACATCGTTCGTATCGACCACTTCCGTGGCTTCGAATCTTACTGGGAAATCCCTGCTGGTTCTGATACAGCAGCACCTGGTGAGTGGGTGAAAGGTCCTGGCTACAAGCTTTTTGCAGCTGTTAAGGAAGAACTTGGTGAGTTAAACATCATCGCAGAAGACCTTGGTTTCATGACAGACGAAGTTATCGAATTGCGTGAACGTACTGGCTTCCCAGGAATGAAGATTCTTCAATTTGCCTTCAACCCAGAAGACGAAAGCATCGATAGCCCACACTTGGCACCTGCTAACTCAGTTATGTACACAGGAACACACGATAACAATACGGTCCTTGGTTGGTACCGTAACGAGATCGATGATGCGACTCGTGAATACATGGCTCGCTACACTAACCGTAAAGAATACGAAACAGTGCCACATGCTATGCTTCGTACAGTCTTTTCATCAGTTAGCTTCATGGCAATCGCAACTATGCAAGATTTGCTAGAATTGGATGAGGCAGCTCGTATGAACTTCCCATCTACTCTTGGTGGAAACTGGTCTTGGCGTATGACTGAAGATCAATTGACACCAGTTGTCGAGGAAGGCTTGCTTGACTTGACAACAATCTATCGCCGAATCAATGAAAATTTGGTAGAATTAAAGAAATAATACAATATCAGGAGACACCTTAAACATGTTATCACTACAAGAATTTGTACAAAATCGTTACAATAAAACCATTGCAGAATGTAGCAATGAAGAGCTTTACCTGGCTCTTCTTAACTACAGCAAGCTTGCAAGTAGTCAAAAACCAGTTAACACTGGTAAGAAAAAAGTTTACTACATCTCAGCTGAGTTCTTGATTGGTAAACTTTTGTCAAACAACTTGATCAACCTTGGTCTTTACGACGATGTTAAAAAAGAACTTGCAGCTGCAGGTAAAGACTTGATCGAAGTTGAAGAAGTTGAATTGGAACCATCTCTTGGTAATGGTGGTTTGGGACGTTTGGCTGCCTGCTTTATCGATTCAATTGCTACTCTTGGTTTGAACGGTGACGGTGTTGGTCTTAACTACCACTACGGTCTTTTCCAACAAGTTCTTAAAAATAACCAACAAGAAACAATTCCAAATGCATGGTTGACAGAGCAAAACTGGTTGGTTCGCTCAAGCCGTAGCTACCAAGTGCCATTTGCTCACTTCACATTGACATCAACTCTTTACGATATCGATGTACCTGGTTACAAGACAGAAACTAAGAACCGCTTGCGTTTGTTTGACTTGGATTCAGTTGACTCTTCAATCATTAAAGACGGTATCAACTTTGACAAGACGGACATCGCTCACAACTTGACTCTTTTCCTTTACCCAGATGATAGTGACCGTCAAGGTGAATTGCTCCGTATCTTCCAACAATACTTCATGGTTTCAAACGGTGCGCAATTGATCATCGACGAAGCAATCGAAAAAGGAAGCAACTTGCATGACCTTGCTGACTACGCAGTTGTACAAATCAACGATACTCACCCATCAATGGTTATCCCTGAATTGATCCGTCTTTTGACTGCACGTGGTATCGAGCTTGACGAAGCAATCTCAATCGTTCGTAGCATGACTGCCTACACTAACCACACAATCCTTGCTGAAGCTCTTGAAAAATGGCCTCTTGAATTCTTGCAAGAAGTGGTTCCTCACTTGGTACCAATCATCGAAGAATTGGACCGTCGCGTGAAAGCAGAATACAAAGATCCAGCTGTTCAAATTATCGATGAGAGTGGGCGTGTTCACATGGCTCACATGGATATCCACTACGGATACAGTGTTAACGGGGTAGCAGCACTCCACACTGAAATCTTGAAGAACTCTGAATTGAAAGCCTTCTACGACCTTTACCCAGAAAAATTCAACAACAAAACAAACGGTATCACTTTCCGTCGTTGGCTCATGCATGCTAACCCAAGACTATCTCACTACTTGGATGAGATTATTGGAGAAGGTTGGCACCATGAAGCAGATGAGCTTGAAAAACTCTTGTCTTATGAAGACAAAGCAGCTGTCAAAGAAAAATTGGAAAGCATCAAGGCTCACAACAAACGTAAATTGGCTCGTCACTTGAAAGAACACCAAGGTGTGGAAATCAATACAAACTCTATCTTTGATATCCAAATCAAACGTCTTCACGAGTACAAACGCCAACAAATGAACGCTTTGTACGTCATCCACAAATACCTTGATATCAAAGCTGGTAACATCCCTGCTCGTCCAATCACAATCTTCTTTGGTGGTAAAGCAGCTCCAGCCTACACAATCGCTCAAGACATCATCCACTTGATCCTTTGCATGTCAGAAGTTATTGCTAACGATCCAGCAGTAGCTCCACACTTGCAAGTAGTTATGGTTGAAAACTACAACGTTACTGCAGCAAGCTTCCTTATCCCAGCATGTGATATCTCAGAACAAATCTCACTTGCTTCTAAAGAAGCTTCAGGTACTGGTAACATGAAATTCATGTTGAACGGAGCTTTGACTCTTGGTACTATGGACGGTGCTAACGTGGAAATCGCTGAGTTGGTTGGAGACGAAAATATCTACATCTTTGGTGAAGATTCAGAAACTGTTATCGACCTTTACGAAAAAGCAGCTTACAAATCAAGCGAATTCTACGCTCGTGAAGCTATCAAACCATTGGTTGACTTCATCGTTAGCGATGCAGTTCTTGCAGCTGGAAACAAGGAGCGCTTGGAACGTCTTTACAATGAATTGATCAACAAAGACTGGTTCATGACTCTTCTTGACTTGGAAGACTACATCAAAGTCAAAGAGCAAATGCTTGCTGACTATGAAGACCGTGACGCATGGTTGGATAAAGTCATCGTTAACATTTCTAAAGCAGGATTCTTCTCATCTGACCGTACAATCGCTCAGTATAACGAAGATATCTGGCACTTGAACTAAGATACAAGATTTATACCAATACACTTTCCTATAAAGCGAATTTCGATTGAAATTCGCTTTTTTAAATGCTGTGGATTTGGGTCAATCTTGTCTTAAAAAGATAGAAATCATAGACACCTTAAACGCTTAAAATGCTGGTTTTTACTGTCTTCAGCCTTATATTTCTTCGTAGTTGATTACCTCATATCTCTTGTATTCGCTTACACAAAGTATTATAATATGATTATAGGAAAGAAGGTGTTCTTATGTGGAAAAAATATTTTTCAAAATATAAATGGACGGATTTATTTTGGATTCTATTTGTTATTTTAACATGCCTCTTGGCGGGTAATAGTAATCTTTACCCCCTTACCCATCAAGAAATCTCTTATCATGGGTGCTTATCGGGAATTACACTTGCCTTATTCCACTTGCTATTTATTGATAAGTTTTTTATTTCGAATCGAAAATAAATGGAGAAGCTAAAAGCTTTAAATGTTTTAGACTTTTGGGATCGATAGTTTAAAAATTGAAATTTAAAACCGCAGATCTTTTTAAAATGCGGTTTTTTGTGTCAATTATAGTACTCTCCCAACCAGAATCTCAGCCTCAATGGTAATCTCTGTCAAGTTGCTCCAGTCAATCTTGCTCTGGTCGATGTGAAAGAGTAGAGGGGTCATGCTGAGTAGGGCTTGGAGCTGATCTGCTGTGATAGTCTTAGTTAGAGAGGCAGTTTTACTAGATAGGATGGTAAAGTGTTCTTGGAAATGATTTTTGATATCTTGGTTGGAATAATCCTTGTTTGTTAACTGGTCTTGTACCTTCTGACGGATTTCCTTGAGGTGATTTTTAGTTGGAATAACCTTTATCAAGATGCCGTCTTTGGATAAAACGCGACGAAATTCTCCATAGTTAGCAGGTGAGAAGATATCAAGCAGGATATCCATGCTGGCGTCTCTTATAGGAAGACGAGCCAGGTCGCCAACGAACCAATTGACTGCCCAGTTAGGTTCGCTCTTGGCAGCGATTTGGATAGAATCTTTTGAAATGTCAAAGGCATAGAAGGTTTTGTCAGGATGACTTTCTTGGAGTTTACGAGAGTAGAAACCTTCGCCACAACCAATATCCAAGATTGTTGTGGCAGTTTTTGAGCTTGCAAGTAAATCAGAGACGGCCTCTAGAATAGCCTGGTAAAAACCAGCTTCTAGGATTTGTTGACGGTTTTGAAAATTTTCCTTGTCGTAGTTGGTAGATTGCTTGATTTGAGGTGCCAGATTGACATAGCCAAATTTAGCCAAGTCAAAAGAATGGCGATTGTTGCATTTGAGACTGCTCTCTACCAGAGTCAGATTTTCTTGACAGATAGGACAGGCAAAGGCAGTCGCAGAAGCAAAACGCTGAAGTTTGGGTTTGAGGTTTGTATTCATAATTTAAGTGTATCAAAAGAGGCAAATGAAAGCAACTTTAGGAGTGAGTAGATGGGAGATTCAGTAGAAATAAAACTAATACTCTTCGAAAATCTCTTCAAACCACGTCAACGTCGCCTTGCCGTACTCAAGTACAGCCTGCGGCTAGTTTCCTAGTTTGCTCTTTGATTTTCATTGAGTATAATTCTCCAATTTATAAAATGGAATTGCTTTTATATCTAAATTGCTATATAATAATGATAAGGAGGAAATAAGTATGTTAAAAGAAGTATTAAGCGTCGCAAAAGTTGCGAAAAAATCTTCATTATTTTTGGGTGGTGTCGCATTTGGTACCCTTGGTTTGAAAATCTTAGCAAGTAAGGAAGCTAAAAAAGGTTATTCTAAAGCTTTGGCTAAGGCTTACAAGTTGAAAGACGAGCTAGATGCATCTGTTTCTGTTGTGAAGCAACATGGAGACGATGTTTTGCAAGATGCCAAATATTTGTACGAGCAAGAGAAAAAAGAAGAGCAATTAGATAGCCTTATAGGAGAATAATATGTCTTTTAAAGTGCTACATAGAGGATACCAACATATCCGCCTATCATCTTCTTTTTCACTCACCTTGGATATTCAAGACTATCTTCGTTCCTTGGCGAGAGATGAAAAGGGGATTGAGTCTATCCAGTTTTACATGGATCAACAGCACTTTACTCTACGTATAAAAGAAGGCTTTTCTGTATTAGATAATGCAGAAGCCTTTTTAAAAAGAATTGATAAAGGGAAAGTTTCTGAGTTGATGACTCTTCCTGTTCGTAGAGAAGAGAGTGCCTATTCTATCGTTTCAGGTGCAGCGATTAAGCGTGTGCTTTTTCGTAGTCTTGTGCCGTCTCCTATTCGCTATATATGGACTTGTTATCAGGCTTTTGGATATGTTAAAGAAGCCTATCAAACACTAGCGCGTAAGGAACTAACGATGGAAGTCTTAGACTGTTCGGCTATTTTATTGTCTTTGTTTATGAACCAATCCAAGACTGCCAGCAACATCATGTTTATGCTTGATTTGGGGAATCATTTAGATCAGTGGTCCTTGAAAAAAACTGCAACAGATTTAGAACAGAGTCTTCTTGCAAAAGAGAGCGATGTATTCCTAGTACAGGGCGATACGGTTGTTAGTATCAAGAGTTCCGATGTTCAAATAGGAGATGTCTTGGTCCTATCTCAAGGAAATGAAATTCTGTTTGATGGACAAGTAGTTTCAGGTTTAGGTATGGTCAACGAAAGTTCCTTGACGGGAGAGAGTTTTCCAGTTGAAAAAAGAGAGTCTGATTCGGTTTGTGCAAACACAGTCTTGGAGACTGGGGAGCTACGCATTCGTGTAACCGATAATCAGATGAACAGCCGTATTTTACAGCTGATTGAGTTGATGAAGAAATCTGAAGAAAACAAGAAAACGAAACAACGCTATTTCATCAAGATGGCGGACAAGGTCGTCAAATATAATTTCTTGGGGGCTGGTCTGACTTACCTATTAACGGGCTCTTTTTCTAAGGCTATTTCATTCCTATTGGTCGATTTCTCCTGCGCTTTGAAAATCTCTACTCCTGTAGCTTATTTGACAGCTATCAAAGAGGGGTTGAACCGTGAAATGGTGATCAAGGATGGAGATGTTCTAGAGAAATATCTGGAAGTTGATACTTTCTTGTTTGATAAGACAGGAACAATCACAACTAGCTATCCTATAGTTGAAAAGGTGTTACCTTTTGGGGATTATAGCGAGGAAGATATTCTCAGAATCAGTGCCTGTCTTGAGGAACACATTTATCATCCTATTGCTAATGCCATTGTCAAGCAAGCTGAGATAGAGGGGATTGAACATGAGGAAATGCATGGGAAACTCCAATATATTGCAAGCAAGGGAATTAAGTCACATATTGATGGCCAACCAGTTGTTATTGGGAATTATGTCTTGATGCAGGATGAGCAAATTCATATCAGTTCAGAACAAAATGCTTTAATTGAAGAGTACAAGAGTCACTATAATCTCTTATTCTTGGCTTATCAGAATGAATTGATTGGAATGTTCTGCATTCATACTCCTTTGAGAAAAGAAGCAAAAGCAGCCTTGGAGAAACTTAAGGCACAAGGGAAAAAATTGATTCTGGCAACAGGGGACACCCTGGTTAGAACAGAGGAATTAGTCAAAGATTTGCCCTTTGATCAGGTCCATACAGACTTGAAACCTGATGGGAAATTTGAGTTAGTAGAGGAACTGCAGAAAGCAGGTCACACTATTTTGATGGTTGGAGATGGATTGAATGACTCAGCGGCTCTAACCCTATCAGATATCGGTGTGGTGATGAATGAGAGTGCAGACATTTCTAAGCAGATGAGCGATATCTTATTGTTAGATAATCGCTTGGATTTCTTCCAAGAGTTGGATTGGCTATCATCATCTTTGCAAACACTCATCAAGAAGAATATTCAAGATACCGTTGTCGTAAATAGTAGTTTGATTGGCTTTGGCTTATTTAATTGGCTCAGTCCTTCAAATCTCTCTATCTTACATAATCTAACAACCTTGCGCATTGTACTGCGTAGTCTGTCTATTAAAAATAGATAGATGAGATTTATTAACAGCAAAAAGGAGTTACCTTTCTCGAGGATAACTCCTTTGTTTATAGATAAATGTTGAATAGTTTAGTAAGTCAAAACAAAGTATTTTTTCTTCCCACGACGGATAACAGTCAGTTCGTTCTCTAACTTATCTGCGTCACTCAAGACATAGTCAAGGTCTTGGATGCGGTCGCCGTTGACGTAGATAGCTCCGTTTTGGACGTCTTCACGGGCTTGGCGTTTTGAGTTAACCACACCAGATGAGACGAGCAGTTCCACAATATTGTGATTTTCATCTGCTTGAACTTGGTAGTTTGGCACTCCACGAAGTCCTTGTTTGAGCTCTTTAACAGAAAGATTTTTGATGTTTCCTGCAAAGAGTTGCTCAGTGATGTTAAGAGCTTCTTTGTAAGCTTCTTCTCCGTGAACAAGAGTAACGACTTCACGAGCCAAGACTTTTTGTGCCAAACGTTCGTGTGGAGCTGCTTCAAATTGTTTACGGATGTCTTCAATCTCATCGAGTGACAAGAAAGTAAAGATCTTCAAGAAGCGAACAGCGTCAGCGTCCATAACGTTCATCCAAAATTGGTACATTTCGTATGGAGAAGTCTTTTCAGGATTGAGCCAGACGGCGTTTCCTTCTGATTTACCAAATTTCTTACCAGTTGCATCGGTAATCAGTGGTACAGTGATAACGTGACCAGTCTTATCAGCTTTACGACGAAGCAATTCAGTACCAGCTGTCATATTTCCCCACTGGTCAGAACCACCGATTTGAAGCGTTACGTTGTGGTCTTGGTTAAGGACGAAGAAGTCGTAACCTTGCATGATTTGGTAAGCGAACTCAGTGTAAGAAATTCCTGTTTCAATCCGTTTTTTCACAGACTCCTTGCTCATCATGTAGTTGACAGTAAAGTATTTTCCGATATCACGGAGGAAATCAATGAAGCTGATGCTGCCAAACCAGTCGTAGTTGTTGACCATGACAGCCTTGTTTTCCCCATTTTCAAAGTCAAGAAAACGAGAAAGTTGTCCTTGGATAGACTTGACCCAGCCATCTACTGTGTCTTTTGTTTGGAGACTACGTTCAGCATCTTTGAAGGACGGATCTCCGATGAGACCTGTAGCACCGCCAACGAGCGCATAGGGTTTGTGACCTGCTAGCTGCAAGCGACGACTTGTCAAGATTGCGACAAGGTGGCCTAGGTGAAGGCTGTCAGCAGTTGGATCGTAGCCAGTATAATAAGAAACTTGACCTTCTTCTAGGGCTTTACGCAAAGCTTCTTCATCAGTCGTTTGAAAAATCAAACCACGCTCTTTTAGCTCATCAAAAATGTGCATGTGTCTTTTCTCCTTTTTAAAAATATTGTTTCTATCTATTGTATCACAAACTTGGGCAATAGCCTAGTAGAATAGGGAAGAAAGTGGCTATTTTATTGAAAGTTTACCTTTTATGGTATAATAGTTACAGTGAGGAAATCCATGCAAAATCAATTAAATGAATTAAAACAAAAAATGCTGGAATTTTTCCAGCTAGTAAAATCAAAAATAAATCATAAAAAATCAGAGAAAGTCTCAGAAGAGAAGCAGTCGGATGGGACAGGTGGGAAAGTTCTGGCTATCCTAGGTAGCATTTTAGTTGTTATCAAGGGAATTTTGAATACTCTCTTTATTCTAGGCTTTATCGGTGGGCTTTTTGGTGCTGGTGTAGCTCTTGGTTATGGAGTTGCTTTGTTTGACAAGGCCAAGGTTCCCCAATCGGAGGACTTGGTCAAGCAGGTTAAAAATATTTCTTCCATCTCAGAAATTGTTTACGCAGATGGGAGTGTCATTGCTTCTATCGAGAGCGACCTACTGCGAACTTCTGTTTCATCTGAGGAAATATCAGACAATCTCAAAAAGGCTATCGTTGCAACTGAGGACGAACATTTTCTTGAACATAATGGGGTTGTGCCAAAAGCTGTGATTCGGGCGACTTTGGGAACCTTTGCAGGTTTGGGCTCATCTAGCGGGGGCTCGACCTTGACCCAACAGTTAATCAAGCAACAAGTGGTCGGAGATGCTCCGACTTTGGCTCGTAAGGCTACAGAAATTGTTGATGCCCTTGCCTTGGAACGCAGCATGAGTAAGGATGAAATCTTGACCACTTATCTCAATGTTGCTCCCTTTGGTCGAAATCATAAAGGGCAGAATATTGCAGGTGCCCAGCAAGCTGCTGAAGGGATTTTCGGTATCGATGCTAACAAGCTGAGTATTCCCCAAGCTGCCTTCCTAGCAGGTTTGCCACAGAGTCCGATTACTTATTCCCCTTATGAAAATACTGGAGAGTTAAAGAGTGATGAAGACTTAGAACTTGGTTTGAAGCGGGCCAAGGATGTTCTCTACAACATGTACCGCACGGGTGCTCTGACTCAGGAAGAATACGACCAGTACAAGGACTATAATCTCAAACAAGACTTCTTGCCATCAGGAACTGTCAATGTTGTTTCGAGGGATTATCTCTACTTTACAGCTATGGCTGAAGCGACAGACCGTATGTATGATTATTTAGTTCGACAGGACAATGTCTCTAACCAAGAGTTGAAAAATGAAGCGATTCGAAAGGCTTATCATGAGAGAGCTGAGCAGGAACTAAGTAATGGTGGCTACAAAATCACTACAACGATCAATAAAAAAATCCATGCGGCCATGCAAAATGCAGTTGCTAACTATGGTCATTTGGTAGATGATTCGACTGGGCAGCCTGAAGTAGGGAATGTTTTGATGGACAATAAAACGGGGGCTGTTCTAGGCTTTGTTGGTGGTCGTAATTACCAGACTAACCAAAACAATCACGCCTTTGACACCAAGCGTTCACCAGCCTCTACAACCAAGCCTTTGCTGGCCTACGGAATTGCCATTGATCAAGGTTTGATGGGAAGTGCTAGCATATTGTCAAATTATCCTACAAATTTTGCAAATGGTAGTCCGATTGTGCATGGTAGTAGTAAAGGCACAGATATGGTCAATTTGGGTGATGCTTTAAACTATTCATGGAATATTCCAGCCTATTGGACTTATCGCATGCTTCGTGAAAAAGGTGTCGATGTTAAGAGCTATATGGAGAAAATGGGTTACGAGATTCCAGAGTACGGTATCGAAAGTCTGCCTATGGGGGGTGGTATTGAAGTTACAGTTGCCCAGCATACCAATGGTTATCAAACACTTGCTAATAACGGTGTCTACCATCAGAAACATGTGATTTCTAAGATTGAATCATCTGATGGCACAGTAATCTATGAATTCCAAGACAAACCAGTTCAAGTGTATTCGAAGGCAACAGCAACGATTATGCAGAGTTTGCTTCGTGAGGTGATTTCATCTCGGATCACTTCAAGTTTCCAAACGGATTTGGCTTCTATCAATTCAAGCTTAGCTCGTGCAGACTGGATTGGTAAGACTGGTACAACCAATGAAGATGAAAATATGTGGCTCATGCTTTCGACGCCAAGATTGACTCTAGGTGGTTGGCTAGGTCATGATGACAACCGTCCAATGGCTAAGGGGGCTGGGCATTATCGAAATGCCAAATATATGGCCCACTTGGTCAATGCTATCCAACAGGCTGAGCCTGGTGTTTGGGGCAATGAACGCTTTAATCTTGATTCTAGTGTGACTCAATCTCAGGTCCTCAGATCAACAGGGCAGAAGCCTGGCAAAGTATCCGTTAATGGAAGAACAGTGGATCTTTCAGGTTCTACTGTAACGAGCTATTGGGCTACCAAGACGGGAGCTCCTACGACAAGCTATCACTTTGCTATTGGAGGAAGTGAAGCAGATTACCAAAATGCTTGGTCAAGTATTATTGGTAGTTTCTCATCTACACCAAGCTCAAGTAGTAGCTCTAGCAGTACATCAAGTTCATCTTCAACACAATCAAATAGTAGAAGATAGAGCTATAAAATAAAAATCTTAAATAACGGTCTTGAATCTCGTTAAGTGAGAAGCAAGGCCGTTATTGTGCTCTTAAAGACAAACGATATTATAAAAATTGTTAGTAAAATGTCTAATATATATTGCAACTTAGATAATATTGCAGAGATTATTCGTAATTTTAGTATAGAAATTTACTGAAAGTGCAATTGTTTTGGATGTCCTAGTGTTTCAATGATATAGAAGAATATTCTCCATCTATCAGTAATATCATTTTTGTTTAGTCGTTTGATGTTAATCGAAAGTTCTTATGGAGTAGTGAAATTTCTCTTTGTTAAGGATGAAAGCAGACTAGCTTCTGCTTTTTTATCTATATTGCTTTACTGGTAAATAAAATAGTTAAAAAAATCACAAAAACACTTGAAGAAGCAAATGAAAAGGCTTACAATTATATTATAAACAGTACAAATAAAAAAAGGAGGAGTGCTTTATGAAAGCCTATACTTATGTTAAACAAGGACTTGCTTCTTTTGTTGACGTTGACAAACCAGTGATTCGCAAGCCAACAGACGCTATTGTGCGTATCGTAAAAACTACTATTTGTGGAACAGACCTCCATATTATCAAAGGGGATGTCCCTGCTTGCCAAAGTGGTACCATTCTTGGTCACGAAGGAATTGGGATTGTTGAAGAAGTTGGAGAAGGAGTTTCGAACTTCAAAAAAGGCGACAAGGTCTTGATTTCTTGTGTTTGTGCCTGTGGTAAATGCTACTACTGTAAAAAAGGAATTTATGCCCACTGTGAAGACGAAGGGGGCTGGATTTTCGGTCACCTGATTGATGGTATGCAGGCTGAGTATTTACGTGTCCCTCATGCAGATAACACTCTTTACCATACTCCAGAAGACTTGTCAGATGAAGCCTTGGTTATGCTATCAGATATTTTGCCTACTGGGTATGAAATTGGTGTCTTGAAAGGGAAAGTAGAACCTGGTTGTAGTGTAGCCATTATTGGTTCAGGTCCAGTTGGATTGGCTGCTCTTTTAACAGCTCAATTCTACTCACCAGCTAAATTGATTATGGTGGACTTAGACGATAACCGCTTGGAAACTGCTGTATCATTTGGTGCGACTCATAAAGTTAATTCTTCAGACCCTGAAAAAGCCATTAAAGAAATTTATGATTTGACAGATGGTCGTGGTGTGGATGTCGCTATCGAAGCTGTTGGTATTCCTGCAACATTTGATTTTTGTCAAAAGATTATCGGTATAGACGGAACAGTTGCCAACTGTGGTGTACATGGTAAACCAGTTGAATTCGATTTGGACAAACTTTGGATTCGCAACATCAATGTAACAACTGGTTTGGTATCTACAAATACCACTCCACAATTGTTGAAAGCACTTGAAAGTCATAAGATTGAACCAGAAAAATTGGTAACTCATTATTTCAAACTCAGTGAAATTGAAAAAGCCTATGAAGTCTTCAGTAAGGCAGCAGACCACCATGCAATCAAGGTCATTATCGAAAACGATATCTCGGAAGCCTAGGTAGTAACAAGATTTTGGAACATAAGCAAATAGAAATTCAGTCATCATAAGATGGCTGGATTTTTTATCTGGAAATTAAGAAATGAGCATATTTCTTTTCTTGTCTGGCGGAATTGGTTATAATATACGGTACAAAGGAATGAATGAATATGTATCGTGTTATAGAAATGTACGGAGATTTTGAACCTTGGTGGTTCTTAGAAGGTTGGGAAGAAGACATTGTAGCAAGTAAGAAATTTGACCAGTATTATGATGCTCTCAAATACTACAAAACTTGCTGGTTTAGATTGGAACAAGAATCCCCTCTTTATAAAAGTAGAAGTGACTTGATGACTATTTTTTGGGATCCAGAAGATCAACGCTGGTGTGATGAATGTGATGAGTATTTACAACAATACCATTCTTTGGCTCTTTTGCAGGATGAGCAGGTTATCCCAGATGAAAAATTACGTCCAGGCTATGAAAAACAAACAGGTAAGGAAAGGCACCGTTCTTGCCGTATGAAATTAAAATAGAGAAAAAGTAACTTTTTGGAGTTGCTTTTTTTATTTTTCCCAATTTTTGCGAATAGTATAGGTGAGGAGGTAAGTATGGTTCAAGAAATTGCACAAGAAATCATTCGTTCGGCTCGGAAAAAAGGGGCACAAGACATTTATTTTGTCCCCAAGTTAGACGCCTATGAGCTTCATATGAGGATAGGAGATGAGCGCTGTAAAATCGGTTCTTATGATTTTGAAAAGTTTGCGGCTGTCATCAGTCACTTTAAGTTTGTGGCGGGTATGAATGTTGGAGAAAAGAGACGTAGTCAACTTGGTTCCTGTGATTATGCCTATGACCAAAAGATGGCGTCTCTACGTCTATCTACTGTAGGCGATTATCGAGGGCAGGAGAGTCTGGTGATCCGCTTGTTGCATGATGAGGAGCAGGACTTGCATTTTTGGTTTCAGGATATTGAAGAATTGGGTAAGCGGTACAGGCAACGTGGTCTCTATCTCTTTGCTGGTCCAGTTGGAAGTGGCAAGACGACCTTGATGCACGAATTGGCCAAGTCTCTCTTTAAAGGACAGCAAGTTATGTCCATAGAAGATCCGGTAGAAATCAAGCAGGACGACATGCTTCAGTTGCAGTTGAATGAGGCGATTGGACTAACCTATGAAAATCTCATCAAACTTTCCCTACGTCATCGACCAGATCTCTTGATTATCGGAGAAATTCGAGACAGCGAAACGGCGCGTGCAGTGGTCAGAGCCAGTTTGACAGGGGCGACAGTCTTTTCAACCATTCATGCCAAGAGTATTCGAGGTGTTTATGAGCGCCTGTTGGAGTTGGGTGTGAGTGAGGAGGAATTGGCAGTCGTTCTGCAGGGAGTCTGCTATCAGAGATTAATCGGGGGAGGAGGAATTGTTGACTTTGCAAACAAAGACTATCAAGAACACCAGCCAACTAGCTGGAATAAACAGATTGACCAGCTTCTTGAAGATGGACATATCACAAGTCTTCAGGCTGAAACGGAAAAAATTAGCTACAGCTAAGCAAAAAGATATCATCACCTTGTTTAACAATCTCTTTTCTAGCGGTTTTCATCTAGTGGAGACCATCTCCTTTTTAGATAGGAGTGCCTTATTGGACAAGCAATGTGTGACCCAGATGCGCACGGACTTGTCTCAGGGGAAATCATTCTCAGAAATGATGGAAAGTTTGGGCTTTTCAAATGCCATTGTCACTCAGTTATCCCTAGCGGAAGTCCATGGAAATCTCCACCTGAGTTTGGGAAAGATAGAAGAGTATCTAGACAATCTAGCCAAGGTCAAGAAAAAATTAATTGAAGTAGCAACCTATCCTTTGATTTTGCTGGGTTTTCTTCTCTTAATCATGCTGGGGCTACGGAATTATCTACTACCACAACTGGATAGTAGTAATATTGCCACCCAAATTATCGGAAATCTGCCACAAATTTTTCTAGGCATGGTAGGGTTTGTTTCTCTACTTACCCTTTTAGCACTAACTTTTTATAAAAGAAGTTCTAAGATGCGCGTCTTTTCTATCCTAGCACGCATTCCTTTTCTTGGAATCTTTGTGCAGACCTATTTGACAGCCTATTATGCGCGTGAGTGGGGGAATATGATTTCGCAGGGAATGGAGCTGACGCAGATTTTTCAGATCATGCAGGAACAAGGTTCCCAGCTCTTTAAAGAAATCGGTCAAGATCTGGCTCAAGCTCTCCAAAATGGTCGCGAATTTTCTCAGACGATAGGAACCTATCCTTTCTTTAGGAAGGAATTGAGTCTCATCATCGAGTATGGGGAAGTCAAGTCCAAGCTGGGGAGTGAGTTGGAAATCTATGCTGAAAAAACTTGGGAAGCCTTTTTTACCCGAGTCAACCGCACCATGAATTTGGTGCAGCCACTGGTTTTTATCTTTGTGGCCCTGATTATCGTTTTACTTTATGCGGCAATGCTCATGCCCATGTATCAAAATATGGAGGTAAATTTTTAAAATGAAAAAACTCATGACATTCTTGAAAAAAGCGAAAGTGAAGGCTTTCACACTTGTGGAAATGTTGGTGGTCTTGCTCATCATCAGCGTGCTTCTCTTACTCTTTGTACCTAATCTGACCAAGCAAAAAGAGGCGGTCAATGACAAAGGAAAAGCTGCTGTTGTTAAGGTTGTGGAAAGCCAGGCAGAGCTTTATAGCTTAGATAAAAATGAAGATGCTAGCCTAAGTAAGTTACAAGCAGATGGGCGAATCACAGAAGAACAGGCTAAAGCTTATAAAGAATACCATGCTAAACAAAAAACCAGTCAAACCGTTGCAGATTAAGGCCTTTACCATGCTGGAAAGCCTCTTGGTTTTGGGACTTGTGAGTATCCTTGCCTTGAGCTTGTCCGGCTCTGTCCAGTCCACTTTTGCGGCGGTAGAGGAGCAGATTTTCTTTATGGAGTTTGAAGAACTCTATCGGGAAACTCAAAAACGCAGTGTAGCTAGTCAGCAAAAGACTAGTCTAAACTTAAATGGGCAGACGATTAGCAATGGCAGTCAAAAGTTGACAGTTCCTAAAGGAATTCAGGCACCATCAGGCCAAAACATTACATTTGACCGAGCTGGGGGAAATTCGTCCCTGGTTAAGGTTGAATTTCAGACCAGCAAAGGAGCGATTCGCTATCAATTATATCTAGGAAATGGAAAAATTAAACGCATTAAGGAAACAAAAAATTAGGGCAGTGATTTTACTGGAAGCAGTGGTTGCTTTAGCTATCTTTGCCAGTATTGCTACCCTCCTTTTGGGACAAATTCAGAAAAATAGACAAGAAGAAGCAAAAATCTTGCAGAAAGAAGAAGTTGTGCGTGTAGCTAAGATGGCTCTGCAGACAGGTCAAAATCAGGTAAACGTAAACGGAGTTGAGATTCAGGTATTTTCTAATGAAAAGGGATTGGAGGTCTACCATGGTTCAGAACAGTTGTTGGCTATCAAGGAGCCATAAAATCAAGGCTTTTACCCTGTTAGAATCCCTGATTGCCCTCATTGTCATCAGTGGAAGTTTACTTCTCTTTCAAGCCATGAGTCAGCTCCTCATTTCAGAAGTTCGTTATCAGCAGCAAAGTGAGCAAAAGGAGTGGCTCCTATTTGTGGACCAGTTGGAGGCAGAATTAGACCGTTCGCAGTTCGAAAAAGTGGAGGGCAATCGACTCTATATGAAGCAGGATGGCAAGGATATCGCTATAGGTAAGTCAAAATCGGATGATTTTCGGAAAACCGATGCCAGTGGACGAGGCTATCAGCCTATGGTTTATGGCCTCAAATCAGCTCAGATTACAGAGGAGAATAAACTGGTTCGCTTTCATTTTCAGTTCCAAAAAGGCTTAGAAAGGGAGTTCATCTATCGTGTGGAAAAAGAAAAAAGTTAAGGCAGGAGTCCTCCTCTATGCGGTAAGCATAGCAGCTATCTTTAGTCTCTTGTTACAATTTTACTTGAACCGACAAGTCGCCCACTATCAAGACTATGCTTTAAATAAAGAAAAGTTGGTTGCTTTTGCCATGGCCAAGCGAACCAAAGATAAGGTTGATAAGGAAAGTGGGGAACAGGCCTTTAATATGGGTCAGGTGAGTTATCAAAATAAGAAAACAAGCTTAGTGACAAGGATTCGTACGCCTAAGAGCCAATATGAGTTCATCTTTCCTTCCGTCAAAATAAAAGAAGAGAAAACGGATAAAAAGGAAGAGGTAGCGACCGATTCAAGTGATCAAACAGAGAAGAAAAAAACAGAAGAGAAGGTTGAAAAGAAAGAGAATTCCTAGCCAATCAAGCTACTTTGTGCTAAACTAAAAATATGAAACATGATTTTAACCACAAAGCAGAAACTTTTGATTCCCCTAAAAATATCTTCCTTGCAAACTTGGTTTGTCAAGCAGTCGAGAAACAGATTGATCTTCTATCAGACAAAGAAATTTTGGATTTCGGTGGAGGGACGGGTCTGTTAACCTTGCCCCTAGCCAAGCAGGCCAAGTCTGTAACATTGGTGGATATTTCGGAGAAAATGCTGGAGCAAGCTCGTTTGAAAGCGGAGCAGCAAGACATCAAGAATATCCAGTTTTTGGAGCAAGATTTACTGGAAAAACCCTTGGAGAAAGAGTTTGATCTCATTGTTGTTTGTCGGGTTCTTCATCATATGCCTGATTTGGATGCGGCTCTCTCACTGTTTCATCAACATCTGAGAGAAAATGGACAACTTTTACTTGCTGATTTTACCAAGACAGAAGCTAGCCATCATGGATTTGAATTGGTTGAACTGGAAAACAAGCTAGCCCAGTTTGGTTTTTCATCTGTGCATAGTCAGATTCTCTATAGCGCTGAAGACCTGTTTCAAGGAAATTACTCAGAACTCTTTTTAACAGTAGCCCAAAAATCACTCGCCTAGTCAGGGAGTGATTTTTCTATAAGGATGGAAAAAAGAAGGGAAATTTGATAAGATAGGAATATGGATTTTGAAAAAATTGAACAAGCTTATACCTATTTACTAGAGAATGTCCAAGTCATTCAAAGTGATTTGGCGACCAACTTTTATGACGCCCTGGTGGAGCAAAACAGCATCTATCTGGATGGAGAAACTGAGCTAGAGCAGGTCAAAGAGAACAATCAGGCCCTTAAACGTTTAGCGCTACGCAAAGAAGAATGGCTCAAGACCTACCAGTTTCTCTTGATGAAGGCTGGGCAAACAGAACCCCTACAGGCTAATCACCAGTTTACACCGGATGCTATTGCCTTACTTTTGGTGTTTATTGTGGAAGAGTTGTTTAAAGAGGAGGAAATCACTATTCTCGAAATGGGTTCTGGCATGGGAATTTTGGGCGCTACTTTCTTGACCTCGCTTGATAAAAAGGTGGATTACTTGGGAATGGAAGTGGATGATTTGCTGATTGATTTGGCAGCTAGCATGGCAGATGTAATTGGTTTACAGGCTGGCTTTGTCCAAGGGGATGCCGTTCGTCCACAGATGTTCAAAGAAAGCGACGTGGTCATCAGCGACTTGCCTGTCGGCTATTATCCTGATGATGCCGTTGCGTTGCGTCATCAAGTTGCTTCTAGCCAAGAACATACTTACGCCCATCACTTGCTCATGGAACAAGGACTTAAGTATCTCAAGTCAGATGGATACGCTATTTTTCTCGCTCCGAGTGATTTGTTGACCAGTCCTCAGAGTGATTTGTTGAAAGGGTGGTTGAAAGAGGAAGCGAATCTGGTTGCGATGATCAGTCTGCCTGAAAATCTCTTTGCTAATGCTAAACAATCAAAGACGATTTTTATCTTACAGAAGAAAAGTGAAACAGCAGTAGATCCTTTTGTTTATCCACTTGCTAGCTTGCAAGATGCAAGTGTTTTAATGAAATTTAAAGAAAATTTTCAAAAATGGACTCAAGGTACTGAAATATAAAATAGATTTTGTTATAATAGATGAAAACGCTTAAAAGAGGAGTCTTGTTATGACAAAAACAATTGCAATCAATGCGGGAAGTTCAAGTTTGAAATGGCAATTATACTTAATGCCAGAAGAAAAAGTATTGGCGAAAGGTTTGATTGAACGTATCGGTTTGAAAGATTCAATTTCAACTGTAAAATTTGATGGTCGTTCTGAACAACAAATTTTGGATATCGAAAATCATACACAAGCTGTAAAAATCTTATTGGATGACTTGATTCGTTTCGATATTATCAAGGCTTATGACGAGATTACAGGTGTTGGCCACCGTGTTGTTGCCGGTGGAGAATATTTCAAAGAATCAACAGTTGTTGAGGGAGATGTTTTAGAAAAAGTTGAAGAGTTGAGCTTGTTGGCTCCTCTCCACAATCCAGCCAATGCGGCAGGTGTTCGTGCCTTCAAGGAATTGTTGCCAGACATTACCAGTGTAGTTGTTTTTGATACTTCATTCCACACAACTATGCCAGAGAAAGCTTATCGCTATCCTCTACCAACAAAATATTACACAGAAAACAAGGTTCGTAAATATGGTGCCCACGGTACAAGTCACCAGTTTGTAGCAGGAGAAGCAGCAAAACTCTTGGGCCGTCCATTAGAAGACTTAAAATTGATTACTTGCCACATCGGTAATGGTGCTTCTATTACAGCTGTTAAGGGTGGTCAATCTGTCGATACTTCAATGGGCTTCACTCCACTTGGTGGTGTGATGATGGGAACTCGTACAGGGGATATTGACCCAGCTATCATTCCTTACTTAATGCAATATACAGAGGACTTTAACACGCCTGAAGATATTAGTCGAGTCCTTAATCGTGAATCAGGCCTTATGGGTGTTTCAGGCAAATCTAGTGATATGCGAGATGTGATTGCTGCTATGGAAGAAGGGGATCACGATGCCACTTTAGCCTATGAAATGTATGTTGATCGCATTCAAAAACATATCGGTCAATACCTTGCGGTCCTAAATGGAGCAGATGCTATTATCTTTACTGCAGGTATCGGTGAAAATGCTGCAAACGTACGTGAAGATGTTATCTCAGGTATCTCTTGGTTTGGCTGTGATGTTGATCCAGAAAAGAACGTCTTTGGCGTGACAGGAGACATCTCAACAGAGGCAGCGAAGATCCGTGTATTGGTTATTCCAACTGATGAAGAATTAGTCATTGCCCGTGACGTTGAACGCTTAAAAAAATAACTAAAATCAGAAAAAATATTCCGTACAAGGAGTTGGGAAAGAGATTTTTCCAGCTTCTTTTTATGGTGAAATTGTCCAAAACCTTGCTATGATTGGCTTTTTTGAAAAATATGGTATAATAGTAGTAATTTAATAGATGGAGTTGAGTTTTGAAGAAAAACTTTCGTGTAAAAAGAGAGAAAGATTTTAAGGCGATTTTCAAGGAGGGGACAAGTTTTGCCAATCGCAAGTTTGTTGTCTACCAACTAGAAAATCAGAAAAACCATTTTCGAGTAGGTCTATCAGTTAGCAAAAAACTGGGGAATGCCGTCACTAGAAATCAAATTAAGAGACGGATTCGTCATATTATCCAGAATGCCAAAGGGAGTCTGGTAGAAGATGTCGACTTTGTTGTCATTGCTCGAAAAGGGGTCGAAACCTTGGGATACGCAGAGATGGAGAAAAATCTACTCCACGTATTAAAATTATCAAAGATTTACCAGGAAGGAAATGGGAGTGAAAAAGAAACTACAGTTGACTAGTTTGCTAGGACTGTCCCTATTTATCATGACAGCCTGTGCAACAAATGGGACAACTAGCGATATTACAGCCAATTCGGCTGATTTTTGGAGTAAATTTGTTTACTTCTTTGCGGAAATTATTCGCTTTTTATCGTTTGATATCAGTATCGGAGTGGGGATTATTCTCTTTACGGTCTTGATTCGTACACTGCTTTTGCCAGTCTTTCAAGTGCAAATGGTGGCTTCCAGAAAAATGCAAGAAGCTCAACCACGCATTAAGGCGCTTCGAGAACAATATCCAGGTCGAGATATGGAAAGCAGAACCAAGCTAGAGCAAGAAATGCGTAAAGTCTTTAAAGAAATGGGTGTCAGACAGTCAGATTCTCTTTGGCCGATTTTGATTCAGATGCCGGTTATCTTGGCCTTGTTCCAAGCTCTATCAAGAGTTGACTTTTTAAAGACAGGTCATTTCTTATGGATTAACCTTGGTGGTGTGGATACAACCCTTGTTCTTCCGATTTTAGCAGCAGTATTCACCTTTTTAAGTACTTGGCTGTCCAACAAAGCCTTGTCTGAGCGTAATGGAGCTACGACTGCGATGATGTACGGTATTCCGGTCTTGATTTTTATCTTTGGGGTTTATGCTCCGAGCGGAGTCGCTCTCTACTGGGCAGTGTCCAATGCTTATCAAGTCTTGCAAACCTATTTCTTGAACAATCCATTCAAGATTATTGCAGAGCGCGAGGCTGTAGTACAGGCACAGAAAGATTTGGAAAATAGAAAAAGAAAAGCCAAGAAAAAGGCTCAGAAAACGAAATAATAAGGAGGAATCTGGTAATGGTAGTATTTACAGGTTCAACTGTTGAAGAAGCAATCCAGAAAGGATTGAAAGAATTAGATATCCCAAGACTGAAGGCTCATATCAAAGTCATTTCTCGTGAGAAAAAAGGATTTCTTGGTTTATTTGGTAAAAAACCAGCCCAAGTGGATATTGATGCTATTAGTGAAACGACAGTTGTAAAAGCAAACCAACAAGCTGTAAAGGGAGTTCCGAAGCAAATTAATGATTTGAATGAGCCTGTTAAAACAGTCAGTGAAGCAACTGTTGATTTGGGTCATGTTGTAGAGGCAATTAAAAAGATTGAGGAAGAAGGCCAAGGTATTTCTGATGAAGTCAAGGCTGAAATCTTAAAACATGAAAGACATGCCAGCACTATCTTAGAAGAAACTGGTCACATTGAGATTTTAAATGAATTACAACTTGAAGAAACTGCTCTCGAAGAAGAAGTAGAAACTCCTATTATTGAAAACCAAGCTGAGCAAACTGAAAGTCAAGAACTAGAAGACTTGGGCTTAAAAGTTGAACCGAGCTTTGATATTGAACAAGTAGCTACGGAAGTAACGACTTATGTTCAAACAATTATTGATGACATGGATGTTGAAGCTACACTTTCAAATGACTATAACCGTCGTAGCATCAATTTGCAAATTGATACTAACGAACCAGGTCGTATTATCGGCTACCATGGTAAAGTCTTGAAGGCCTTGCAACTATTGGCTCAAAATTATCTTTACAACCGCTATTCAAGAACCTTCTACATTACTATTAATGTCAATGATTATGTTGAACACCGTGCAGAAGTCTTGCAGACCTATGCGCAAAAATTGGCGACTCGTGTTTTAGAAGAAGGACGCAGTCATCAGACAGATCCAATGTCAAATAGCGAACGCAAGATTATTCATCGTATTATTTCACGTATGGATGGCGTGACCAGTTACTCTGAAGGTGATGAGCCAAATCGTTATGTTGTCGTAGATACAGAATAAGTAAAATCAGGGTTATCCTGATTTTTTGCTAACTGGAGGAGATTAAATTAATGTTGAATAAGATAAGAGACTATCTAGACTTTGCTGGTTTACAGTACCGTAATCCTGATAAAGCGGGAGAAGAACGAGAGAAAATGATGGCATTTCGCTACAAAGGTCAAGAGGCCAGAAAGGCTTTTACAGAGCTAGCCAAAGCCTTTCAAGCAAGCCATCCAGAATGGCAACTCCAACAGACTAGTCAGTGGATGAACCAAGCGCAGCGCTTGCGACCACATTTTTGGGTTTATCTACAGAGAGACGGACAAGTGACAGAACCTATGATGGCCTTACGTTTATATGGAAGTCCTTCTGATTTTGGTGTTTCACTAGAAGTGAGTTTTATTGAACGTAAGAAGGATGAGAAGACTCTAGGCAAGCAGGTTAAAGTTTTAGAAATTCCAACCGTTAAAGGGATTTATTATCTAGCCCACTCTGATGATCAAAGTCAACGGTGGGAGGCGAACGAAGAAAATCGTCAAATTTTAAGAAATAAACTATCCAATCAGGAAGTCCGAAAAGTTTTAGTTAAGGCAGATGTTTCTTTTATAGAAAATCAATCATTAGAAGTGATTTTAGAAAAATTAGATGAAGCTTATGAACGCTTACTTCCCTACTATCAGGCGACCAGAGAATAGAAAATAGATGACTTATATAGCGTCGAATTGTTTAATTGCTATTCTATGTATTTTTTCATATAATAGTAAAATAGAATGTGTGATTCAATAATCACCTCAAATAGAAAGGAAATTCTATGTCAAATCTATCTGTTAATGCAATTCGTTTCCTAGGTATTGACGCCATTAATAAAGCCAACTCAGGTCACCCAGGTGTGGTTATGGGAGCGGCTCCGATGGCTTACAGCCTCTTTACAAAACAACTTCGTATCAATCCAGCTAAACCAAACTGGATCAACCGCGACCGCTTTATTCTTTCAGCAGGTCATGGTTCAATGCTTCTTTATGCCCTTCTTCACCTTTCTGGTTTTGAAGATGTCAGCATGGATGAGATTAAGAGCTTCCGTCAATGGGGTTCAAAAACACCAGGTCACCCAGAATTTGGTCATACAGCAGGGATTGATGCTACAACAGGTCCTCTAGGGCAAGGTATTTCAACTGCCACTGGTTTTGCCCAGGCAGAACGTTTCTTGGCAGCTAAGTATAACCGTGAAGGCTACAATATCTTTGACCACTATACTTACGTTATCTGTGGAGATGGAGACTTGATGGAAGGTGTCTCAAGCGAGGCAGCTTCATACGCAGGTTTGCAAAAACTAGATAAGTTGGTTGTCCTTTATGATTCAAATGACATCAACTTGGATGGTGAGACAAAAGATTCCTTTACAGAAAGTGTTCGTGACCGTTACAATGCCTACGGTTGGCATACTGCCTTGGTTGAAGATGGAACAGACTTGGAAGCAATCCATGCAGCTATCGAAACAGCTAAAGCTTCAGGCAAACCATCTTTGATTGAAGTGAAGACTGTTATTGGATACGGTTCTCCAAACAAACAAGGAACTAATGCCGTACACGGTGCTCCTCTTGGAGCAGATGAAACTGCAGCAACTCGTCAAGCCCTTGGTTGGGACTACGAACCATTTGAAATCCCAGAACGAGTATATGCTGATTTCAAAGAACATGTTGCAGACCGTGGCGCATCAGCTTATGAAGCTTGGACAAAATTAGTTGCTGATTATAAAGAAGCTCATCCAGAACTTGCAGCAGAAGTAGAAGCCATCATCGACGGACGTGATCCAGTTGAAGTGACTCCAGCAGACTTCCCAGCCTTAGAAAATGGTTTCTCTCAAGCAACTCGTAATTCAAGCCAAGATGCCTTGAATGTTGTGGCGGCTAAGTTACCAACCTTCCTAGGTGGATCAGCGGACCTTGCTCACTCAAACATGACTTATATCAAGACTGACGGACTTCAAGACGATTCCAACCGCTTGAACCGCAACATTCAGTTTGGTGTTCGTGAATTTGCCATGGGAACAATCTTGAACGGGATGGCTCTTCATGGTGGACTTCGTGTATACGGTGGAACTTTCTTCGTCTTCTCTGACTATGTGAAGGCAGCTGTTCGCTTGTCAGCCTTACAAGGACTTCCCGTGACTTATGTCTTTACCCACGATTCAATCGCGGTTGGGGAAGACGGTCCAACGCACGAACCAGTTGAGCATTTAGCAGGTCTTCGTGCCATGCCAAATCTGAATGTTTTCCGTCCAGCAGATGCGCGTGAAACTCAAGCAGCTTGGTACCTTGCAGTGACAAGTGAGAAAACGCCAACTGCCCTTGTCTTGACACGTCAGAACTTGACTGTTGAAGAGGGAACAGACTTTGACAAGGTTGCAAAAGGTGCCTATGTTGTCTACGAAAATGCAGCAGACTTTGATACAATCTTGATTGCAACAGGTTCAGAGGTTAATCTTGCTGTCTCAGCTGCCAAAGAATTGGCTAGTCAAGGCGCAAAAGTCCGCGTAGTCAGCATGCCATCTACAGATGTCTTTGATAAACAAGATGCAGCATACAAGGAAGAAATTCTTCCAAATGCAGTTCGCCGTCGTGTTGCAGTCGAAATGGGTGCAACTCAAAACTGGTACAAATATGTTGGTCTAGATGGTGCTGTTCTTGGTATTGATACCTTCGGAGCCTCTGCCCCAGCACCAAAAGTATTGGCAGAATATGGCTTTACTGTCGAAAATCTTGTAAAAGTCGTTCAAAATTTGAAATAATCCTAAAAATCAGGGCGCAAGCTCTGGTTTTTCTTACTAGAAAAACAAGGCACAATCTTGTAAAAGTAGCTGAAATTTGATATAGTAGTCCTATGTAAAATACAAAGGAGAAAATACTATGGAAAATATTAGTCCAAATTTAACATTTGTGATCATGCTTGTAGGTATGTTTGCCTTGATGTTCTTTATGCAACGCTCTCAAAAGAAACAAGCACAAAAACGTATGGAAAGCTTAAATAAACTGCAAAAAGGCTATGAAGTGATTACAATCGGTGGACTTTACGGAACAGTCGATGAAGTAGATACTGAGAAGAGAACCATTGTTCTTGATGTCGATGGAGTTTACTTGACTTTTGAACTAGCTGCTATCAAGACAGTATTACCGCTGAAAGAAACAGCTTCACTAGAAGGCGCAATTGAAAAATAAGACGGGATTACTAACTCCCGTTTTTCTATAAAAGAAAGGAAATGGGATGAAAAAACTAGCCTTTGTCTGTTTGGGAAATATTTGTCGCAGCCCTATGGCCGAGTTTGTTATGAAATCAATGACAGATAATTATGAAATCCAAAGTCGAGCGACTTCCTCTTGGGAACATGGTAATCCGATTCATAAGGGAACTCAAGGGATTTTTCAACAGTATGAGATTCCTTATGAAAAAGGCAAGACATCGCTTCAGATTAGTAAGGAAGATTTTGAAGCCTTTGATTATATTATCGGTATGGATGCTTCAAATGTTTCTGACTTACGTCAGATGTGTCCAGCAGACTGTAAAGATAAGATATACTCATTCGCACCTGAAAGTGTTCCAGATCCTTGGTATACAGGAGATTTTGAGGAAACCTATCAGCGTGTTCAAGAGGGTTGTCAAGCTTGGTTAGAACGTTTAGAAAAGGGGAGTGAAGATGGAAAATCTTAAGAATTTTTACGACAAGTATCGTGTCTATCTGACTCGTCCACGTTTAGAGCTTTTGGCAGTAGTTACCATTGTTTTTTGTGCTGTACTCGTCTTTTTTCTAAATATTCCAGGAAAAGGTGTTCTAAAGCTTGATAATGGAACGATTGTTTACGATGGCAGTCTTGTCCGTGGTAAAATGAATGGGCAAGGTACCATTACCTTCCAAAATGGAGACCAGTATACTGGTGGTTTCAACAATGGAGCCTTCAACGGAAAAGGTACCTTTCAATCTAAAGAAGGCTGGACCTACGAAGGTGATTTTGTAAATGGTCAGGCTGAAGGAAAAGGAAAACTAACAACAGAACAAGAAGTTGTTTATGAAGGGACTTTTAAACAAGGCGTTTTTCAACAAAAATAAAGCCTCCTTATCAAAGGAGGTATTGTTAGCATCTAAAAGTAAGCGCTTACTAGAAAATCTATCTCTTTCCAAGCCCCTCTTCCAAGCAAGTTTGTGAAATAAAAAATATTTGAAATTAATTTCACAAACTCTAAAGAAAAAACTTGACAAGTGAAGAAAATAAGAAAAATTTCACAAACAATAAAAAATTCTTTGTGAAATGTTTATGAAACTGTTTACAAAGTTGAAATAATGCGTTATAATAAACTTGTGAAAAAATTAACAAAGGATATCGATCCTTGAAAGCTATGGAGGAAAATATGGCTGATAAAAAAACTGTGACACCAGAAGAAAAGAAACTCGCTGCTGAAAAGCATGTCGATGGCTTGGTGCAAAAAGCTTTAGTTGCTCTTGAGGAAATGCGTAAACTCGACCAAGAACAGGTCGACTACATCGTAGCTAAAGCGTCAGTGGCAGCTTTGGATGCCCACGGAGAATTGGCTCTACATGCCTATGAAGAAACAGGACGTGGTGTATTTGAAGACAAAGCAACTAAGAACTTGTTTGCTTGTGAACACGTAGTAAACAACATGCGTCACACTAAAACAGTTGGCGTTATCGAAGAAGACGATGTAACAGGATTGACTCTTATCGCTGAACCAGTTGGTGTTGTTTGTGGTATCACTCCAACAACAAACCCAACATCAACAGCAATCTTCAAATCATTGATTTCATTGAAGACACGTAATCCAATTGTCTTTGCCTTCCACCCATCAGCACAAGAATCATCTGCTCATGCAGCTCGTATCGTCCGCGATGCAGCTATCGCAGCTGGTGCTCCTGAAAACTGTGTGCAATGGATTACTCAACCATCTATGGAAGCAACAAGTGCCCTTATGAACCACGAAGGTATTGCAACAATCCTTGCAACGGGTGGTAATGCCATGGTTAAAGCGGCATACTCATGTGGTAAACCAGCTCTTGGGGTAGGTGCCGGAAACGTGCCAGCTTATGTTGAAAAATCAGCTAACATTCGTCAAGCTGCACACGATATCGTCATGTCTAAATCGTTTGACAACGGTATGGTCTGTGCATCTGAACAAGCGGTTATCATTGATAAAGAAATTTACGATGAATTTGTAGCAGAGTTCAAATCTTATCACACTTACTTTGTAAACAAAAAAGAAAAAGCACTTCTCGAAGAATTCTGCTTCGGCGTCAAAGCAAACAGTAAAAACTGTGCTGGTGCAAAATTGAACGCTGACATCGTTGGTAAACCAGCAACTTGGATTGCAGAGCAAGCAGGATTTACAGTTCCAGAAGGAACAAACATTCTTGCTGCAGAATGTAAAGAAGTTGGTGAAAACGAGCCATTGACTCGTGAAAAATTGTCACCAGTTATCGCAGTTTTGAAATCTGAAAGCCGTGAAGATGGTATTACTAAGGCTCGTCAAATGGTTGAATTTAACGGTCTTGGACACTCAGCAGCTATCCACACAGCTGACGAAGAATTGACTAAAGAATTTGGTAAAGCTGTTAAAGCTATTCGTGTTATCTGTAACTCACCTTCTACTTTCGGTGGTATCGGGGACGTTTATAATGCCTTCTTGCCATCATTGACACTCGGATGTGGTTCTTACGGACGCAACTCAGTTGGGGATAACGTTAGTGCCATTAACCTCTTGAATATCAAAAAAGTCGGAAGACGGAGAAATAACATGCAATGGATGAAACTTCCTTCAAAAACATACTTTGAACGTGATTCAATTCAATACCTTCAAAAATGTCGTGACGTAGAACGTGTCATGATCGTTACTGACCATGCCATGGTAGAGCTTGGTTTCCTTGATCGTATCATTGAACAACTTGATCTTCGTCGCAATAAGGTTGTTTACCAAATCTTTGCTGATGTAGAACCAGATCCAGATATCACAACTGTAAACCGTGGTACTGAGATTATGCGTGCCTTCAAACCAGATACAATCATCGCTCTCGGTGGTGGATCTCCAATGGATGCTGCTAAAGTAATGTGGCTCTTCTACGAACAACCAGAAGTGGACTTCCGTGACCTTGTTCAAAAATTCATGGATATCCGTAAACGTGCCTTCAAATTCCCATTGCTTGGTAAGAAGACTAAATTCATCGCTATCCCAACTACATCTGGTACAGGATCTGAAGTAACTCCATTTGCCGTTATCTCTGATAAAGCAAACAACCGTAAATACCCAATCGCTGACTACTCATTGACACCAACTGTGGCAATCGTAGACCCTGCTTTGGTATTGACAGTTCCTGGATTTGTTGCTGCTGATACTGGTATGGACGTATTGACTCACGCAACTGAAGCTTACGTATCCCAAATGGCTAGCGACTACACTGACGGTCTTGCACTTCAAGCAATTAAACTTGTATTCGAAAACCTTGAAAGCTCAGTTAAGAATGCGGACTTCCACTCACGTGAGAAAATGCATAACGCTTCAACAATCGCTGGTATGGCCTTTGCCAATGCCTTCCTAGGTATTTCTCACTCAATGGCCCATAAGATTGGTGCGCAATTCCACACAATCCATGGTCGTACAAATGCTATCTTGCTTCCATACGTCATCCGCTACAACGGTACACGTCCAGCCAAGACAGCAACATGGCCTAAGTACAACTACTACCGTGCAGATGAAAAATACCAAGATATCGCACGCATGCTTGGACTTCCAGCTTCTACTCCAGAAGAAGGTGTGGAATCTTACGCAAAAGCTGTCTACGAACTTGGTGAGCGCGTAGGTATCCAAATGAACTTCAAAGCACAAGGAATTGATGAAAAAGAATGGAAAGAACATTCTCGTGAATTGGCCTTCCTTGCTTATGAAGATCAATGTTCACCAGCTAACCCACGTCTTCCAATGGTTGACCATATGCAAGAAATCATCGAAGATTCTTACTATGGCTACAAAGAAAGACCAGGACGCCGTAAATAATTGTTTATCAGCCTAGAGGCAGGAATTTCCTGTCTCTTTTCTTGTAGAATTGGAGTATTGAAAATAATTTTTAGCTTTTCTGTTTTCACTTTTCATCTGAAAAGGAAAGTGAGAAATGACTAGGTAGACAAATAAAGACAGCAGTATAGGCTTTTGAAGGAGAAAGAAAAATAAGTGGGGTATAGACAAAAAACAACGCCCGTACTTGCAATTCAACTCAAATAGTTATATAATAGGTTTGTTGAAAGGTGATTTGTAGTGATTCAAGTTACTCTTTTCACAATAAAAATTTCATGATTTTCATAAGGAGGAAATCACTAATGGTAGTTAAAGTTGGTATTAACGGTTTCGGACGTATCGGTCGTCTTGCTTTCCGTCGTATCCAAAACGTAGAAGGTGTTGAAGTTACTCGTATCAACGACCTTACAGATCCAGTTATGCTTGCACACTTGTTGAAATACGACACAACTCAAGGTCGTTTCGACGGTACTGTTGAAGTTAAAGAAGGTGGATTTGAAGTTAACGGTAAATTCATCAAAGTTTCTGCTGAACGTGATCCAGAACAAATCGACTGGGCTAACGACGGTGTAGAAATCGTTCTTGAAGCTACTGGTTTCTTTGCTAAGAAAGCAGCTGCTGAAAAACACTTGCACGCTGGTGGAGCTAAAAAAGTTGTTATCACTGCTCCTGGTGGAAACGACGTTAAAACAGTTGTATTCAACACTAACCACGACGTTCTTGACGGTACTGAAACAGTTATCTCAGGTGCTTCATGTACTACAAACTGCTTGGCTCCAATGGCTAAAGCTCTTCAAGACAACTTTGGTGTTGTTGAAGGATTGATGACTACTATCCACGCTTACACTGGTGACCAAATGATTCTTGACGGACCACACCGTGGTGGTGACCTTCGCCGTGCTCGCGCTGGTGCTGTAAACATCGTTCCTAACTCAACTGGTGCTGCAAAAGCTATCGGTCTTGTAATCCCAGAATTGAACGGTAAATTGGACGGAGCTGCTCAACGTGTTCCTGTTCCAGCAGGTTCTGTAACTGAGTTGGTAGCAGTTCTTGAAAAGAACGTTACTGTTGACGAAGTGAACGCAGCTATGAAAGCAGCTTCAAACGAATCATACGGATACACTGAAGATCCAATCGTATCTTCAGATATCCTAGGTATGTCTTACGGTTCATTGTTTGACGCAACTCAAACTAAAGTTCTTGACGTTGACGGTAAACAATTGGTTAAAGTTGTATCATGGTACGACAATGAAATGTCATACACTGCACAACTTGTTCGTACTCTTGAATACTTCGCAAAAATCGCTAAATAATTCATGAGTCGATAAAAAGCAAGGCCTTTGGTCTTGCTTTTTAAATATTTAAAAATGGATGACGCTATCATCCATTCTTTTTTAATTCTTTTTCAAAAGTATCTGATAGGGTAGTGAAGTTTAATTTCTCTAGAGTAAGCGGATGGGTAAAGGACAGACGAAAGGCGTGGAGCATAAGCCGACTCGTCTTTGATTTGCTATTATAGAGAGGGTCACCCAGGATCGGGAAGTTATGATGCGAAAGGTGCACACGAATTTGATGTGTTCGCCCTGTCTTTAGTTTGCAACGAACCAAGGAAGTTTTGTTTGGTAATTGCTTTAATCTGCTTACATGTGTTTCAGCATATTGCCCATTTTTTGTATCAACTATTCGTTTTCTGCGGTCATGGCGATTACGTCCGATTTTGTCCCTGAAAACAAGCTCTTTGCTACTGATATTTCCATCAACTAGTGCCCAGTACTCCCTAGAAATCTCTTTTTTCTCCAGTAAGCGATTGAGAATAGGCAGGATAAAAGGATTTTTGGCAAAGAGAACCAAGCCACTGGTTTCCATGTCTAGACGATGAACGACATAGCAGGTTTGGCCAACATAGGCACTGACATGGTTAAGAAGGGCGATTTCGTTTGGCTGATTACCATGCGTTTTCATCCCCTCTGGTTTGTTGACAATAATCAAGTGTTGATCTTGATAAACCTCTTGAACGAGGTTAGGATTGCCCCAAGGGATTTCTTTTTCGGGATAATCTTCCTTGTCAAAAGTTAACTGGCAAATATCTCCAGGCTTCACCCCCTCGTTCCAGCGAACTTCTCGCTGATTAATTAAAATATGTTTTTTGATTCTCAAAAAATGCCGGATTTTTCTAGGGATGAGGAGTTGTTCCTCAAGTAATTGCTTTACCGTCATTTGAGGTCTAGAGTCTGGTAATGTAAATGTGAATTTCATACAGATATTGTAACAAAAAAAGCCCTATTTGGATAGGAAATAGCTAAATTCTTGTCTTCCTATGATGAAGATGATAAAATAAACGCATGAAATTAGATAAATTATTCGAGAAATTTCTTTCTCTTTTTAAAAAAGAAACAAGTGAATCAGAGGATTCTGATTCTACTAGCTTACGTCGTTCTCGCAGTGATAGAAAAAAATTAGCCCAAGTGGGTCCAATTCGAAAATTCTGGCGTCGCTATCATCTAACAAAGATTGTCCTTATACTAGGTCTGAGTGCAAGCTTGCTAGTTGGAACCTATTTGTTTGCTGTAGCCAAGTCAACCAATGTCAATGATTTGCAAAATGCCTTGAAAACTCGAACTCTTATTTTTGACCGTGAAGAAAAGGAGGCTGGTGCCTTATCTGGTCAAAAAGGAACCTATGTTGAACTGACTGATATCAGTAAAAATTTGCAGAATGCCGTTATTGCGACAGAAGACCGTTCTTTCTATAAAAATGACGGGATTAACTATGGTCGTTTCTTCTTGGCTATTGTCACTGCTGGTCGTTCAGGTGGTGGCTCTACTATTACCCAACAGCTGGCTAAAAATGCCTATCTGTCGCAGGATCAAACTGTTGAGAGAAAAGCGAAAGAATTTTTCCTTGCTTTAGAATTAACAAAAAAATATAGTAAGGATCAAATTCTAACCATGTACCTTAACAACGCTTATTTTGGAAATGGTGTGTGGGGGGTTGAAGATGCGAGTAAGAAATACTTTGGAGTTTCTGCGTCAGAAGTGAGTTTGGATCAAGCTGCGACTCTGGCAGGGATGCTCAAAGGACCGGAACTGTATAACCCCTTGAAATCTGTAGAAGATTCTACTAATCGTCGTGATACTGTCTTGCAAAATATGCTTGCAGCGGGTTACATTGATAAAAACCAAGAAACCGAAGCTGCAGAAGTTGATATGACTTCGCAATTGCACGATAAGTATGAAGGAAAAATCTCAGATTACCGTTATCCTTCTTACTTTGATGCGGTTGTTAATGAAGCTGTTTCCAAGTATAATCTAACAGAGGAAGAAATTGTCAATAATGGCTACCGCATTTATACAGAGCTGGACCAAAACTATCAAGCAAATATGCAAGTTGTCTATGAAAATACAGCTCTATTTCCTAGGGCAGAGGATGGAACATTTGCTCAATCAGGAAGTGTAGCTCTCGAACCGAAAACAGGGGGAGTTCGTGGAGTTGTCGGTCAGGTTGCTGGCAATGATAAAACTGGATTCCGGAATTTCAACTATGCAACTCAATCAAAACGTAGCCCTGGTTCTACAATTAAGCCTTTAGTTGTTTATACGCCGGCAGTTGAAGCAGGTTGGGCTTTGAATAAGCAGTTGGATAACCATACCATGCAGTATGACAGCTATAAGGTTGATAACTATGCAGGGATCAAAACGAGTCGAGAAGTTCCTATGTATCAAGCCCTGGCAGAATCGCTTAATCTACCTGCTGTGGCCACTGTTAATGATTTGGGCGTTGATAAGGCTTTTGAGGCGGGCGAGAAATTCGGACTCAACATGGAAAAGGTCGATCGTGTTCTTGGTGTCGCCTTGGGAAGCGGTGTTGAAACCAACCCTCTTCAAATGGCTCAAGCGTATGCTGCCTTTGCAAATGAAGGTTTAATGCCGGAAGCTCATTTTATTAGTAGAATTGAAAATGCTAGTGGTCAGGTTATTGCGAGCCATAAAAATTCACAAAAACGGGTGATTGATAAGTCTGTAGCTGACAAGATGACCAGTATGATGTTGGGAACATTTACAAACGGAACAGGTATTAGTTCATCTCCTGCAGATTATGTCATGGCAGGAAAAACTGGTACAACTGAAGCTGTTTTTAATCCGGAATACACAAGTGACCAGTGGGTGATTGGTTATACTCCGGATGTAGTGATTAGTCACTGGCTTGGTTTCCCTACCACTGATGAGAGCCACTATCTAGCAGGATCTACTTCAAACGGTGCAGCCCATGTCTTTAGAAACATTGCAAATACCATTTTACCTTATACGCCAGGAAGTACCTTTACAGTTGAAAATGCTTATAAGCAAAATGGAATTGCACCAGCCAATACAAGAAATCAAGTACAGAGTAATGAAGAAAATCAGGCGGATAATAGCCTTTCTGATATTAGAAGTCGTGCACAAAATCTGGTAGATGAGGCTAGCCGTGCCATCTCGGATGCTAAAATTAAGGAAAAAGCTCAAACGATATGGGATTCGGTAGTCAATCTATTTCGTTAAGATGCTTGTCAAAGCCTGGCTTTCTTGTTATAATAGATAAGATGGAGGCGTTATGGCACTAAAAAAAGCAAGCCTAGCTTGTGCGGTTTGTGGTTCGAGAAACTATTCAATCAAGATCAGCGGAAACCCCAAGCCAACACGACTAGAAGTAAATAAATTTTGTAAACATTGTGGTAAGTACACTACACACAGAGAAACGAGATAGGAGAGAGCGATGCGTTTTATTGGAGATATTTTTAGACTTCTTAAAGACACAACATGGCCAACTCGCAAGGAAAGCTGGAGAGATTTTCGTTCTATTATGGAATACACAGCTTTCTTTGTAGTAATTATTTACATTTTTGACCAGTTGATTGTTTCAGGTTTGATTCGATTTATTAACATTTTTTAGAAGGCTAGTGGAGTTAATTACACTAGAAATCTTCTATTTATGAAAGGAAATATCATGGATAGTTTTGATAAAGGGTGGTTTGTTTTACAAACTTATTCTGGTTATGAAAATAAGGTAAAAGAAAATCTATTACAACGTGCACAAACCTACAATATGTTGGATAATATTCTACGCGTTGAAATTCCAACACAAACAGTGCAAGTTGAAAAAAATGGAAAGAGAAAAGAAGTAGAAGAAAATCGCTTTCCAGGTTATGTTCTTGTAGAAATGGTCATGACAGATGAAGCTTGGTTTGTTGTTCGAAATACACCAAATGTTACAGGATTCGTCGGATCTCACGGAAATAGATCAAAACCAACTCCATTATTGGAACAAGAAATTCGTGATATCTTGGTTTCTATGGGACAAACTGTACAAGAGTTTGATATCGATGTTGAAGTTGGTCAAACTGTACGTATTATTGATGGTGCTTTTGCAGATTATACCGGTAAGATTATAGAGATTGATAACAATAAAGTGAAGATGATTATCTCTATGTTTGGTAATGACACAGTTGCAGAAGTAAACCTAAACCAAATCGCAGAATTATAACCCAAAGAGAGGCTTGCCCTCTCTTTTTTGTGCAGTTGAGGCAGTGTAGAGAACAGAATGGGGGAAATGTGCCAAAAGTGTTTCTGAATCTGTTAGACTGTATCTAGAAAGGGGGACGTTATGTTTAAAGAATTATATGAAGAAGTCCAAGGGATTGTATATAAGTGTAGAAATGAATATTACCTTCATTTATGGGATCTATCGGATTGGGACCAAGAGGGTATGATTTGCTTGCATGAATTGATGAAAGTCAAAAACGAAGATATGATAAAGAACCCTATGAAGAAGTAGGTGAGCTTAGTCATCGTATAAGCGAGGGAGGTCTCTGGCTAGATGATTATTATCTCTTTCATGAGACACTAAGAAATTATAGAAACAAACAAAGTAAAGATAAACAAGAAGAGTTAGAACGCGTCTTAAGAAATGAACGCTTCCGAGGTCGTCAAAGAGTATTAAGAGACTTACGTATTGTATTTAAAGAGTTTGACATCAGTACATACTAGGAAGCCATGCAAAAAATGAAAAAAACAGAAAAAGGTGTTGACAAAGGTGAAAAAGTCTGTATAATAGTAAGAGTTGAAAATAACAACTCAGGTCCGTTGGTCAAGGGGTTAAGACACCGCCTTTTCACGGCGGTAACACGGGTTCGAATCCCGTACGGACTATGGTGTATTGTGGTTGAGGCACTTGATGAAAAAAGTTAAAAAAGTTTCAAAAAAGTGTTGACAAGCGAAAGCGGCTGTGATATACTAATATAGTTGTCACTTGAGAGAAGTGAGTGACAAAGA
>NZ_RJNR01000011.1:0-67437 GCF_003942685.1 Streptococcus mitis
CAAAGCAAACTTGGTAGTTAAATATGTAGATGAAAAAGGCAAAGACTTAATCCCTTCAGAAACAACAGAAGGAAAAGTGGGAGATGAGTACTCTACAAGTGGAAAAGTTATTCCAGGACACCTACTAGTTCGTGTTGAAGGAGAAGCTAAAGGTAAGATTGGAAAAGATGGTTCAACAGTAACATACGTTTACAAACCAATCGGATCATGGATTCCAAACATCCCAGGTCAACCAACAACTCCAATCAAATATCCAAACGATCCAGCAGATCCAACAAAACCAGGTAAACCAACAGATGTGTTACCATACGTACCAGGATTTACTCCAGAAGATAAAGATGGCAATCCACTTAAACCAGTTGATCCAACAGATCCAACAAAAGGATATGTAGTACCAAACATCCCAACAGATCCAAGTCAAGATACAGTAATTAACTACGTAGCAAACAAAGCTAAACTAGTAGTTAAATATGTAGATGAAAAAGGCAAAGACTTAATCCCTTCAGAAACAACAGAAGGAAAAGTAGGAGATGAGTACACAACAACTGGAAAAGTAATTCCAGGACACCTACTTGTTCGTGTAGATGGAGACGCTAAAGGTAAGATTGGCACAGATGGTTCAACAGTAACATATGTGTACAAACCAATCGGATCATGGATTCCAAACATCCCAGGACAACCAACAACTCCAATCAAGTATCCAAATGATCCAGCAGACCCAACAAAACCAGGGCAACCAACAGAAGTGTTACCATACGTTCCAGGATTCACTCCAGAAGATAAAGATGGCAACCCACTTAAACCAGTTGATCCGAAAGATCCATCAAAAGGATATGTAGTACCAAACATCCCAACAGATCCAAGTCAAGATACAGTAATTAACTATGTTCCAAATCCTAGGGAAGTAGAAAAACCTGCTAAACCAGCTCAACCTTCTAAACCTTCTAAACAAGAAACACCTAAANATGTTGAAGNTCAAAAAGANTTGCCTAACACAGGTACAGAAGCTAGCGCTAGTCTAGCATCGCTCGGACTTCTTGGAGCACTAGGAGGGTTTGGACTTCTTGCTCGTAAGAAAAAAGAAGATTAAATCTAATTAGATTTTCTAATAAGAATAAGGAGTTGGATGGAATATCCGCTCCTTTTTCTTATAGTTTGAAACTATAGGATTGCCTAGGAAAGAAGTGTTAGAGGGGACTAACAGTTTTTGGTATAATGGAAGATATTTGAAAGAAAAGAGAAGTGATATGACACAGATTATTGATGGGAAGGCTCTAGCAGCTAAGTTACAAGGACAGCTGGCTGAAAAGACTGCAAGATTAAAGGAAGAAACAGGTTTAGTACCTGGTTTGGTGGTGATTTTGGTTGGGGACAACCCTGCCAGCCAAGTCTACGTTCGAAATAAGGAACGTTCTGCCCTTGCAGCTGGTTTTCGTAGTGAAGTAGTCCGAGTTCCAGAAACCATTACCCAAGAGGAATTGTTAGACTTGATTGCCAAATACAATCAAGATCCAGTTTGGCATGGAATATTGGTCCAGTTACCATTACCAAAACATATCGATGAAGAGGCAGTTTTATTAGCCATTGACCCAGAAAAGGATGTGGATGGTTTCCATCCCTTAAACATGGGGCGTCTCTGGTCTGGTCATCCAGTCATGATTCCTTCTACACCAGCAGGGATTATGGAAATGTTCCATGAATATGGGATTGACTTGGAAGGTAAAAATGCGGTCGTCATCGGTCGTTCCAATATCGTCGGAAAACCCATGGCCCAGCTTCTTTTGGCAAAGAATGCTACAGTGACTTTGACTCACTCACGGACTCATAATCTTGCCAAGGTGGCTGCTAAAGCAGATATTCTGGTGGTTGCAATCGGTCGTGCCAAGTTTGTGACTGCTGACTTTGTTAAACCTGGAGCAGTTGTCATTGATGTTGGGATGAATCGCGATGAAAATGGGAAGCTATGTGGTGATGTTGATTATGAGGCAGTTGCCCCACTTGCTAGCCACATCACACCAGTTCCTGGAGGTGTAGGTCCTATGACCATTACCATGCTGATGGAGCAAACTTATCAAGCAGCACTTCGGACATTGGATAGAAAATAGGAAAAAAGAAGGTAGAATAATATTTTACCTTCTTTTTATATAATGCAGTCTAAAATGATATGAGTCCATAAACTATAAATTTGAAGTATGAAAATGCTATTAATAGAATGAAATTTGTATTGGAAAGAGTCTAGAATAGAAAGCTACTTTCATTGCACTTATTTCTTTTGAATGAACTTATCTTGCATACCATTTTATTAGGTTAAATTGATGGAAAATGATTGCAATTTTAGGTGTGTTTTGATATATTTAATATATAAAATATATTATCGAACTTGGTACGTGTTTGTGTATTCAGAAGGAGGTCGTTTTTTAAAATAAAGTAAGCGCTTACTTTGTATCAAGAAAAAGAAATGAGGATTTTAATGAACAAAAGACTTTTTGATAAACGTTGTCATTATAGCATTCGTAAATTTGCAATAGGTGCGGCATCTGTAATGATTGGGGCTAGTATATTTGGCATTTCAGCTGTACAAGCTGAGGAAGTGGCTTCATCCAATACTCAAACAGAAGAAACAACTGTTCATCAACCTCAGCCTTTAGATAAGCTTCCTGATGATGTGGCAGCTGCTATCGCAAAGGCTGATGAGAATGGTGGGCGTGAGTTTGTAAAACCCAAAGCTGAGTCGACAGAAGATAAAGTGACTAAGGATACAGAAACTACTAGACCTGCTAACGATGGTAATCATGAATTGGCTAGTCCTAAAGTGGAAACTCCAAATAAAGTAGAAGAAGGAACCAAAACTGAGGACAAACAGAAATCTGAAGAGGCAAATCCAAAGCCTGTTGAATCTGCAGTAACAGCTGGAACAGAAGTAAAAGAGGATTCTAAAAAAACTTCTGAAAAGGACCAAGTGAAAGCAGACACAGAGATCAAACCTTCTTCTGAAAAATCGCAAGCACTATCTGGAGAGTCAAACAAAGCTGAAGTTGAAAAGGAAAAACAACTATTATCGGATCGAAAACAAGATTTTAATAAAGATTGGTATTTTAAACTAAATGCCCAAGGCGATTTTTCAAAAAAAGATGTGGATGTTCATGATTGGTCCAAATTGAATCTTCCTCATGATTGGAGTATTTATTTTGACTTTGATCACAAGTCTCCCGCGCGTAATGAAGGTGGCCAGTTAAATGGTGGAACAGCCTGGTATCGTAAGACTTTCACATTAAATGAAGCAGACAAGAATAAGGATGTTCGTATCAATTTTGATGGGGTTTACATGGATTCAAAGGTCTATGTAAATGGTAAATTTGTAGGACATTATCCAAGTGGCTATAATCATTTTTCATATGATATCACAGAATTTTTAAACAAGGATGGTAGTGAAAATTCAATTACTGTTCAAGTGACCAATAAGCAACCAAGTAGTCGTTGGTATTCAGGAAGTGGGATTTATCGTGATGTAACTCTTAGTTATCGTGATAAAGTCCATGTTGCCGAAAATGGTAATCATATCACTACTCCAAAACTTGCTGAGCAAAAAGAAGGGAATGTTGAAACACAGGTTCAAAGTAAGATTAAAAATACGGATAAGAAGACTGCTAAAGTTTTTGTGGAACAACAAATTTTCACTAAGGAAGGCAAGGTTGTCTCAGAATTAGTTCGCTCTGAAACGAAGAATTTAGCAGAAAATGAAACTGCAGATTTCAGACAAACAATCCTAGTTAATAAACCAACTCTTTGGACGACAAAAAGTTATCATCCTCAACTGTATGTGCTGAAAACAAAGGTTTATAAAGAAGGTCAACTAGTTGATGTAACAGAAGATACATTTGGTTACCGCTATTTTAATTGGACTGCTAAGGATGGTTTCTCTCTGAATGGTGAACGCATGAAATTCCACGGAGTAAGTATTCACCATGACAATGGAGCCTTGGGTGCAGAAGAGAATTATAAGGCTACCTATCGTAAATTAAAACTCCTGAAAGATATGGGGGTTAACTCTATTCGAACAACCCACAATCCAGCTAGCCCTCAGTTGCTTGATGCTGCAGCTAGTTTAGGTCTTTTGGTTCAAGAGGAAGCTTTTGATACTTGGTATGGTGGCAAGAAGACTTACGACTATGGACGTTTCTTTGATCAAGATGCAACTCATCCTGAAGCTAAGAAGGGTGAGAAGTGGTCTGATTTTGATCTTAGAACAATGGTAGAACGTGATAAGAACAATCCGTCTATCGTCATGTGGTCTCTTGGAAATGAGGTAGAAGAGGCAAATGGTAGTCCTCGCTCTATCGAAACTGCTAAGCGTCTGAAGGCTATTATCAAGGCGATTGATACTGAGCGTTATGTCACCATGGGTGAAAATAAATTTAGTCGTGCAGCGACAGGTGATTTCTTGAAACTCGCAGAAATCATGGATGCTGTCGGTATGAACTATGGTGAACGTTTTTATGATGCGGTTCGTAGAGCGCATCCAGACTGGCTCATTTATGGTTCTGAAACCTCTTCAGCTACTAGAACGCGTGATTCTTATTACAATCCTGCTCAAATCCTTGGACACGATAACCGTCCAAATCGTCACTATGAACAATCTGATTATGGTAACGACCGTGTTGGGTGGGGAAGAACAGCTACTGAGTCATGGACTTTTGACCGTGATCGCGCTGGCTATGCCGGACAATTTATCTGGACTGGGTTTGATTATATTGGTGAACCAACTCCATGGCATAACCAAGATAATACACCTGTAAAAAGCTCTTACTTTGGTATCATCGATACGGCTGGTTTACCAAAAAATGATTTCTACCTTTATCGCAGTGAGTGGTATAGTGCTAAAGAAAAGCCAACTGTACGTATTTTACCACATTGGAACTGGACTGAAGAGACACTTAAAGAACGTAAGATGTTAGTTGATGGAAAAGTTCCGGTTCGTACCTTCTCAAATGCTGCAAGTGTCGAATTGTTCTTAAATGGACAGTCGCTTGGTAAAAAGGAATATACGAAGAAAAGGACAGAAGATGGACGTCCTTATCATGAAGGGGCTAAACCAAGTGAATTGTATCTCGAGTGGCTTGTGAAATACCAACCCGGCACACTGACTGCGATTGCTCGAGATGAAAATGGCAACGAAATTGCGCGTGATAGTGTGACAACTGCAGGGGAACCAGCAAGAGTTCGTCTGACTAAAGAAGAGCATGTTATCACTGCAGATGGGAAAGACCTATCCTACATCCATTACGAAATTGTTGATGGCGATGGGAATGTGGTTCCGACAGCGAATAATCTTGTTCATTTCAATCTTCATGGTCAGGGACAAATTGTTGGTGTGGATAATGGAGAACAAGCTAGCCGTGAGCGCTACAAAGCTCAAGCGGATGGAACATGGCAAAGACGTGCTTTCAATGGTAAAGGAGTTGTCATTGTAAAATCAACAGAAAAAGAAGGTAAATTTACTCTTTATGCAGATTCTGCTGGTTTGACATCTGATAGCGCAACGGTCGCAACTGTGTCTGGTAAGAAAGAAAACCGTCACTTTGTAGCCTTTGCTCCTGTAAAAGCAACAACTGATGTTAGCACAAATCCTGAATTGCCTCAAACAGTAACAGCTATTTATAGCGACGGTAGTGTTGAGGAAAAGACTGTAACATGGGACGTGCCAGCTGACTTGCTTAAAAGTGCAGGTGAGAAAAAAGTATCTGGACGTGTAGAAGGTTTGGAAACCAAAGCTGAGGCACTTGTAAAAGTGATTGCCTTAGATAGATGGTTACCAAAAGTTGCTACAGTACCAGTTGGTACAACTGCAGCAGATTTGGATAAAACAGTCACAGCTGTTCTGACAGATGGTAGCTTGATTGATACTGATGTTGTTTCTTGGACCTTGAAAGATCCTGCTGCTTTGAACAAGGAAGGTGGACGTACGGAGGCTACTGGTAAATTGGTAGATGATGATCGTGAAGTAACAGCAACCTTTATCGCAAGCAATAAGGAAACAACAAGTAGCATTACAGGACTTACTGTTGGGGATAAAACTCTTGACAACTTTGATCCTGGCAAGACTTATTATCGTGTATCTCTTCCTTACACTGGAACAATTCCAAATGTTGGAGCTCAGACTACTGGTTATCAAGTAACTGTTCAGCAAGCTTCTGCTGATAATGGTTATCAGGCTTCTGTCTTCTTGAGTGACCAAAAGGGTGACTTAGTTCAAACTTACTTAATTCAGTTTGTGAAGGAAGCTCCTGCCTTGAAACGTTTGGAAGTAGTTGTGGAAGGAAAAGAAACTGCTACTGAAGATCAGGTTTTAACTTATCGTGTCATTGGTAGTTATGAGGATGGTTCTCAAACAGAATTTTCAGCTTCAGATATTCACCTAGAAGCTAAATCATCTGATGGTGGGCATCTTGAGGTAAATGGTCAGAATCTATTGCTCTATACTAAGGGAAGAGTGACTTTGACACCTCGAATCGATAATCAAACAGAGAAAACAGAATCTGTAACCACTGAAGTGGTGATTAAAGAAAATAAAGTCAGCAAGAAGATTGTGAAACTTCATCCTGTATCTATTTCTACAGATATTAATCAGCAACCGAATCTACCTAAAGAAGTTGGGGCAGAATTTGATAAGGGCTTGCCACGCAAAGTATCTGTAACTTGGGACAAGGTAGATAAAAAAGAATTGGGTCGCTATCATAGCTTTACCCTTAAAGGACATGTAGAAGGAACAGACATTGAAGCTCAAGCAACGGTGACAGTTGAAGGCTTACAAGTTGCAGAGGAAGTCAGCCTCACAGTACCTAAGGGTGAGACAGTTCAATTGCCAGCTAATGTTCGTGCTTACCATTCTAACGGAACAACTATCTACAAAGATGTGGTTTGGGAACAGGTTCCAGCCAACTTTAGTCAAACTGAAGGGGTCTATGAAATCAATGGTCGTTTAGTAGGTAGCAATCTTACAACTAAAGCTCATGTTCGAGTGTCTAGTCAAGTTGTTGCTGGAAATAATATCTCTAAACAATGGACAGGGTCACAATTGCCAGCTGCCATTGTATCCAATACAGGAGGAGATGATTCAGCTAATACCTTGAACGACCTAACTGTGTCAAGAACGCCAACAGATGCTAAAAATAGATGGACTACTTGGAGAACAAATACTGATAATGACTGGGCTTCTATCTTGTTTGGTAATTCAGGAGACTTGACGAAACGTTTTGTCAACAATTTGTCGGTTGATTTCTATACTGATGGAGCAATTGGTCTTCCAAAAGAATATGTAGTTGAATATTATGTAGGTAAAGAAATTCCAGATTTACCAAGTGATGTCAGCAATGCTCAGCGTGATACTAATCATCCATTTAATAATCCAGCCAACTGGAAGGCAGTTGAAAACTTACATGCTCCAAGCCAGCTATCTGCAACTCAAACCAATCACTTTACCTTTGACAAGGTAGAAACCTATGCTGTTCGTCTTCGAATGAAAAAGGCTGAAGGTACTGCGGGAGTTGGTCTGACAGAGCTAACTATCCTTGGAAACAAGGTCTTAAGTGAAACAAGTTCAGATATTTCTATCAAAGTAGATGGCAAGGATCTTGAACACTTTAATCCATCGAAAACAGATTATTATATTCCTCAATCTAGCAAGGAAATTACTGCAACAGCTAGCAACAATGGTTTGGTTACTCTTGTTCCAGCAACAAGTCCAAAAGGTGCGACACGTCTTATTTTGAAGGCTGAAGATGGTACTATTTTAAAAGAATATCGGATCTACCGTAATGATGAAAAAGATACAAGTCTACCTTTAGCAGCTGAAAATGGTGCAACTACTTTGAAGCTCGGAGATACCCTTCAACTTCCATCAGAAGTCACTGTTTATTATCCAACTTCAAATACTTGGACTACAGATAAACTGGCAGTGAAATGGGATGCTATTCCTCAACATGCGACAGAGCATGAGGGAAGATTCCAAGTAACTGGTCATGTCATCGGTACAAATCTAACAACTACCATGCAAGTAACAGTTGTAGCTAAAGGAAATCAAGTCATCTCAGAAAATCCAAGCAACAATGAAACGGACTCTAAAGCCTTTGCTTCAACAACGAACGATACACAAGCAGCTTCACATGATAGAATTTTCTATATCAATGATGGAAAATACAATGAAGATGGACGTTGGACAAACTGGTCTCGTACTCCGAAAAATCAAGAAACTTCTGTTGGATTACTCTTTAAGAAGGATGGAAAAATTACTTCTCAATCTATCGGAAAAGTAGCCATTCAGTTCTTTAAAGATAGTGGCACAGATGCTCCTGAGAAAATGGTTCTAGAAAGATATATTGGTCCAGCCTTTACAGAACCAAGTACGATTTCTCGTTACGAAGAAAATGCTGACCATCCATTCAACAAGGCAGAAAATTGGGCACCAATTCCTTACAAAGCTTCTGGAGAATTAGTAGCTGGGAAACCAATCGAGTTTAACTTTGATCCGATTCAAACGACAGCTATTCGTGCTCGAATGACTCGTAAGTCTACTACTAACGGTCTAGCAGTAGTCGAATTTACAGCCTATTCTGCAGGCAAGGGAGCAGAAGTCGAAACACCATCAGCGACTATTTCAATCGATGGAAAAGCATTGGAAAACTTTGATCCAAATGTGACAGAGTACACCCTAACAACAATGGGAACTAAACCAAAAGTCACTGCGACAACTAGTGGACATGGAGTAGTCACGGTAGTGGATTATGGAAATACAAATCTTCCAACACTCGTTCGTCTTGTTTCCAAAGATGGAAATCTGGTGAAAGAATATCGTTTACACTTTAAGTCTACCTTCCAAACAACACCGACAGAAGGCGTTAAGAACTTAGTAGCAGAAACTCCAAGTTTAGAAATTGAAAAGACTCCACTTCCGTTTAAAGAAGTTATTCGTGAAAACCCTGAACTTGCTCAAGGTCAACGTCGTGTAGTTTCTGAAGGACAAGCTGGAGAAAAAGTTGACTATATTCAAGTATCAGGAACTAATAGAACTCTTGTTCATTCTGAACAAAGAAAAGCTCAAAATCGTATTATCGAGGTAGGAGTAAAACCATTTATTTCAAATAGTAAGGGTGAGGAACCTTCGCCAGTAAACGAAGTTCCAGAATTCAAAGGCGGTGCTAACTTTGTAGAAGCAGCAGTGAACGAAGTTCCAGAGTTCAAAGGCGGTGCTAACTTTGTAGAAGCGGCAGTAAACGAAGTTCCAGAATTCAAAGGTGGTGCTAACTTTGTAGAAGCAGCAGTAAACGAAGCTCCAGAATACACAGGAATTCTAGCTACAGTAGGAGATCAAGCAGTACCAAGTGTTGAGAAACCTGAATTTAAGGGTGGCGTTAATGCTGTAATGGCTCTAGAACATAAACTTCCAGAGTACCGTGGTATTCTAGCTACAGTAGGTAATCAACCAGCACCGACAGTAGAAAAACCAGAGTTTAAACTAAGTTCGTTAGAAAAAGCTCAGACTCCAGAAGTACCAGTTCAAGTTGCCAAGGAAGACAAGAGATTGCCAGAAACTGGTGAAAAACAGTCAGAAACAGCTATTTTCTTGGCAGGTGTTGCCTTGGCCTTATCAGCAGCTTTATTAACTGCAAAACGCAAAGAAGACTAGTCTGTGCGCCTAATACCATTCTAGTTGTATAGATTGGTAGAAGATAAAAAATGAATCGATAAATGAGTCGAATAGATGGAGAGGGCCAATTAGTCCTCCCCGTCTTTACTAGTGAAAATGGAATCGTTTACTTTCGTGTTTGGACGAAAGGAGATAAGATAAAGATGGATAAAAATTTTTTCAATAAACGTTGTCATTACAGTATTCGTAAATTCGCTATTGGAGTAGCTTCTGTTATGATTGGTGCCAGTATCTTTGGTGTTAATCTAGTAGAGGCTGCAGAAACAGGTAGTGTAGGAGATAAAGAGGGAACTATAACTCAAGCTGAGCCATTAGAAAAGTTACCTGATGAACTTGCGGCAGTTTTGAAGAAAGCAGAAGAAAATACTGGGAAGGAAGCTAGCTCGACAGTTGGAAATGGAGAAACTACAGGAACGATTGGTTCTACTGATTCGACAAATAATCTTAAACCAGCTGAAGCACCTGGAATTCCAGAGAATGAAACAAAGCCGTCTGAAGCTATGAGTGGAGGACAAAATGATAAAGAAATCTCTAAACCTAGTCAACCAACTACACCTGAAACTCCAAAAGTAGATCAAACAGGTGATGGAACAGTTGAACTAGCGGATCAATTCACTGCAAGCAAACCAGCTAGCGAAGATAGTATTGCAGCTGCCAGCAAGAGCGCAGATTATCTCAAGAAAGAGTACAAGGTCTTCCCAACTCCACAAAAAGTGACTTATGGAGAAGGAGTCACAGCCCTTCGTAAGCAAGTCAATCTGGTTATGGGAGATCAACTCGATATCTATACTCGTAATCGCTTGAAGAGTGTCTTGCAGGACAATCAAGTATCTTACAAAACTAGTAAAACGGCAGTTTCTGGCGCAACTAATATCTATCTTGGAGTGCATGGACAAGGTTCACAAGCAGAGCAAAATATGTCCAAGGTTTCAGCAGGTCTCTTTGACAAGATTGATGCCTATGCCTTGACCATCAAGGATAATTCGATTTCTATCGTCGGAAAAGACACAGATGCAGTCTTCTATGGTTTGACAACCTTGAAACACATGCTTAAGGAAAGTCAAGTTCCAGTTCTTCGCAATGTGACAGTGGAAGATTACGTTGAAATTAAGAACCGTGGTTTCATCGAAGGTTACTATGGAAATCCATGGTCTAATGAAAATCGTAAAGAATTGATGCGTTATGGAAGTGAATTGAAGTTAACTCAATACTATTTCGCACCAAAAGATGATCCATACCACAATAAGAAATGGCGTGAACTTTACCCAGAAGAAAAACTGGCTGAAATCCGAGAACTTGCACGTGTCGGTAATCAAACGAAAACACGTTATGTTTGGACCATCCATCCATTTATGAACAATCGTATCCGCTTTGGCAATGAAGCGCATTACCAGGCTGACCTTGCAACAATAAAGGCTAAGTTTACTCAGTTGTTGGACGTGGGAGTGCGTGAATTTGGTGTGCTTGCAGATGATGCACCAAGCCCAGTTGGTGGTTACCATAGTTATGTTCGCTTGATGAAGGATATCACAAATTGGTTGACTGAAAAACAAACAACATACAGTGGTCTCCGTAAAGATATGATTTTTGTTCCTGCCTGGTACATGGGGCAAGGAACTGAAGCTGAACTTCGGACCTTGAATGAACATCTTCCTGAAAATGTTCATTTAACTCTTACTGGTGGAAAGGTCTGGGGGGCTGTTGATCAAACATTCTTAACGAACTTAAAGAAAAATTTAACAGAAGGTGGTAAGACTTACCGTCCAATTCAGTTCTGGATTAACTGGCCATGTAATGACAATACAAAACCCCACCTAATTCTTGGAGGTGGTGAAAAATTCTTACATCCAAATGTTGATTTATCGCTTGCACAAGGAATTATGCTAAATCCAATGCAACAATCTGAAGCATCTAAAGTGGCACTTTTTGATATGGCTCAGTATGGATGGAAGCAATGGAGAAGTGCAGAAGAAGCTGAACAAATCAACGATATGGCCTTTAACTATGTAGTCAACGATCATTTTGAAGAAAGCAGTGTTTCAAAGGCTTTTCGAGAACTCGGAAAACACATGCGCAATCAAAATAGACCTCCCCATGTCACTAAATTAGAAGAGTCTGTAAAATTGGCTCCAAAATTGACAGAATTCTATAACAAACTCAAATCTGGTCAAAATCTGGATTCTGAAAGAAAAGAGTTGAGGGACATTTTTGCTGGTTTGAAAGCCAATGCTCTTCTACTTAAAGAAAAAGGCGATCAGAAATTAATCGAACAAATTCACTATTGGTTAGATAATACAGTAGATCAAATGAACGCGCTTGAAGCTTTCCTAACAGCTACAGAAGGTCTTACTGAAAAGAATGATGCCAAGGTATGGGAGTACTATCAGGCAGGAGTCAAACATTATGACCAGTCAGTTAAACATGCCTTCTTTTACGTTGACCATTATGAATACGCAGAATTTGGTGTCCAACATATTCGACCATTTATCAATAATCTCAAAGAATACTTAGCCTTACATATTCAAGCAATGTTGAATCCAGATAAATTTGTGACAACATTTATTACGAATCGTGCTGGAATAGAAGGCGGATTGAAAGAAGTCACAGATGGTGACTTTGATACACATGTGATTGCCAAAACAACCATTGTAATTGAGAGAGGTGATTATGTAGGCTTACGCTTTAATAAGGCGATTAAAATACACAAATTAGGTTTCGCTACGGGTACTAATACGGCCGATAACTATACCTTTAGTAATGCAGTTGTGGAATATCAAAATGAAAAAGGAGAATGGGTAGCCATAACGAGCCCTGCATATACTGGTCGAGAACGCATTCTGGAATTTAATGACCTCGATATCACAGCTCAAGCTGTTCGTATGATAGCAACAGCTAAGAAGGATAATGCTTGGCTCGCCATGCGTGAAATAGCTGTAAATAGACCCCTAGAATTGGGTAGTAAGAAAGTTAGTGGCACTATTAGTTTAAGTCCAAACCTTGTTTACAAATATGGAACAAGTGTTGTTCAGATGCAAGATGGTCGAGAAAACACAGAATCCATGATGGCACATGTTGATCAGACCAATGTCACACCAGCGCAAGCTTGGGTACAAATGGACTTAGGTGGACTGCATAAAGTAAAACGAGTTCATCTGATGCAAGGAGAACGAGACAAACTAGCATCTGGTGTCATCGAATATTCTGCAGATGGTACAAATTGGACAACGCTTCAAAATTTATCAGGGCAACGAACTTCTGATATCGTGCAAGAATTTACAACTCGTTTTGTTCGCATTCGCAATACACAAACCTTAAATAAGTGGTGGAGAATTGCGGAATTTACAGTAGATGTCGATAGTCCAAATCTTGACTTAACAGATACCAACGTGGACGCCTTGAAGGAAACACCGGTAGTGGATAGCTTGGGACGTTATGAACTTCAAATTCCAGCTGGAACTAAACTTCCTGCTCATAGCTATCTAGGAATGAAGCTTGACCGTATTCATCAAGTCAAGAGCATCCAGCTCCAAGGTCAGGCCAACCCTGCTCTTAGCCTAGAGTACTCTGCAAATGCTCAAGAATGGACACCAGCTAGCCAGTTAACAGATAGAACTGTCGCAACCCACTTGGTACGTTATGTTCGTCTTGTTAATAAAACAGACCAAGAACAGGCTGTTCCATCAACTTCTCTCCTTGTAACGACTAAAGAAGTGCAACCAACAACACTAGAATCAACAACTATGGGTATTCATCCAACATATGGAAGCAATGATGTTCGTAAGATTAATAACCTCGCTCAATTGTTTGATGGTGTGTACAACAACTTCGTTGAGTTTTCAGACTATGCCCATAAAGACGGCCATGTAACCTTGAAACTTGGTAGCGAACGCACTATCAAGAAGATCAGAGCCTACATCCAAGACGGAACTCAAAACTATCTTCGTGATGGTAAAATCCAAGTCAGCCAAGACGGTAAAACTTGGACGGATGTTGTGACAGTGGGAGATGGTGTAGTCAATAGTACACACGATGATTCATTGACAGATGGTTGGACACATGATTCTAAGATGCCGGGAAATCGTTACATCGAGGGTGAATTGACGACACCAGTCAAAGCCAACTATCTTCGTGTCCTCTATACAGCTGATTATGATGCTCGTTTTGTAGGATTTACAGAATTGGTGATCAATGATGGCGAATTTGTCAAACCAATCAATGATCCAACTGTAGAAGGAAACGGTGGCGAAAGCCGAGGCAACTTCTATACTAATCTCGTAGACGGAAAAGTCTTGACTAGCTACAAGGCGGAACAAGATAAGGGTGAATTGGTTTACCACTTATCAGAACCAACCAATGCCAACCATCTACGCCTTGTTTCAAGCCTTCCTGAAGGAGCGAAAGCACGAGTTCAAGCGAGAACACTTAAGGATGGACAAGAAAGTTGGACAGATCTTGGTGTCATTACATCTAGTCTCCAAACCTTTGCTATCCGAAATGGTGGTTCTCTTCTAGATGTTAAACTGGTCTGGGAAGGTGGCAAGGCTGAGTTTTATGAATTAGCGAGCTTCTATCAAGAATTGACAGAAGAACCTGTTCAATCAAGCAAGGGTGAAGAACCAGCACCAGTGCTTGAGGTACCTGAATTTACAGGTGGTGTAAATGCAGTTGAAGCTTTGGTACATGAGCTACCAGCCTACACAGGTCCATTATCAACCGTAGGTGACCAAGCTGCACCGACAGTAGAGAAACCAGAGTTTCAGGGTGGTGTCAACTCAGTTATGGCTTTGAAACATGAACTACCAGAGTACACAGGCCCAGTAGCAACAGTAGGCGACCAAGCCGCTCCAACAGTAGAGAAACCAGAGTTCAAGGGTGGAGTCAACTCAGTTATGGCCTTGAAACACGAACTACCAGAGTACACAGGTCCATTATCAACCGTAGGTGACCAACCAGCTCCGACAGTAGAGAAACCAGAGTTCAAGGGTGGAGTTAACTCCGTTATGGCCTTGAAACATGAGCTACCAGCCTACACAGGTCCATTATCAACCGTAGGTGACCAACCAGCTCCGACAGTAGAAAAAACAGAATTTAAGCTAAGTTCGTTAGAAAAATCTCAGACTCCAGAAGCACCAGTTCAAGTTGCTAAGGAAGACAAGAGATTGCCAGAGACTGGTGAAAAACAGTCAGAAACAGCTATTTTCTTGGCAGGTGTTACCTTGGCCTTATCAGCAGCTTTATTAACTGTAAAACGCAAAGAAGACTAGTCTATGCGCCTAATACCATTCTATTTGTATAGATTGGTAGAAGATAAAAAATGAATCGATAAATGAGTCGAATAGATGGAGAGGACCAATTAGGCCTCTCCGTCTTTACTAGTGAAAATGGAATCGTTTACTTTCGTGTTGGGTCGAAAGGAGAGTAGAGGGGCTTTGTCCCCTCTTTTTCTATATGAACGAAGAGATTTATATTTAAGATGCAAGGTAGATAGACTTTATAGTATAATGAATAGAGAGGAAAAAACGATGAAAGTGATTGATCAAGCCTTACTAGAAAAAGTCATTATTGAACGTTCTCGTACAAGTCATAAAGGAGACTATGGTCGTCTGCTTTTGTTAGGTGGGACCTATCCTTATGGTGGAGCTATCATCATGGCTGCCTTGGTAGCTGTAAAAAGTGGCGCAGGATTGGTGACCGTTGGAACGGATAGGGAAAATATTCCAGCTCTGCACAGCCATTTACCTGAGGCTATGGCCTTTGCTCTTCAAGACCAGCAACTGTTAAAAGAGCAATTGGCGAGGGCAGAAGTTGTCTTATTGGGACCTGGTTTACGAGACGATATTTTTGGAGAAGAACTAGTCAAACAGGTTTTTGCTAGCTTAAGACAGAATCAGATTTTGCTTGTAGACGGAGGTGCTCTGACAATTCTTGCTAGGATAAGTTTGTCATTTCCTTCGAGTCAGCTTATCCTAACTCCCCACCAAAAGGAATGGGAAAAGCTGTCTGGAATTACGATTGAAAAGCAAAATGAAGATACAACGGCTAGTGCCCTAACTTCCTTCCCTCAAGGAACAATTTTGGTAGAGAAAGGTCCAGCTACTCGTATTTGGCAAGCTAGCCAATCTGATTATTACCAGTTACAGGTTGGCGGTCCCTATCAGGCGACTGGTGGTATGGGAGATACACTAGCTGGAATGATTGCAGGATTTGCAGGCCAATTTCGACAGGCCAGTCTCTACGAACGTGTGGCAGTAGCAACCCATCTTCATTCAGCAATAGCACAAGAACTATCTCAAGAACATTATGTGGTCTTGCCGACGGAAATCAGCTCTTATCTGCCCAAAATAATGAAAAAAATATCTCAAAAAGGCACCTGATCGTTTCAGGCGCCTTTGTATTTTTTAGAAAAATCCTTTAATCTTTCCAACGAGGCCATCTAGACCTTCAGAACCAGAAATCAACTGCTGAGCTTGAGAGAAGTATTCTCCAAGCTGTTCTTGATTTTCTGCAACAAATGTTTTTGCAGCTTCGAAATCTTTTGTTTCGATTAGCTCTTTTACTTGATTAAACAAATCTAATGGGTTCATCTTATGTCTCCTTTTCTGTATAATACTATTCAAACATTTTATAAAAATTTTTTCAAGCAAAGAGATTTTTCTATCGAAGTTGAGGGGTGTCAAACAGGGCTTTTTTTGATATAATTTTTAATGATGAATTCGAGAAATGATCGGTATGTGGTTGTTGATTTAGAGGCCACTAGCACCGGAAGCAAGGCAAAAATTATTCAAGTGGGTATTGTGGTGATTGAAAATGGCGAAATCGTCGATCAGTATGGGACTGACGTCAATCCCCATGAGCCCTTGGATTCTCATATAAAAGAATTGACAGGGTTGACTGATCAACGGTTGGCAGTTGCTCCAGAGTTTTCACAGGTAGCTGGAAGGATTTTTGAACTGGTCAAGGATGGTGTTTTTGTCGCGCACAATGTACAGTTTGATGCAAATCTTCTGGCAGAGTACCTATTTTTTGAAGGTTATGAATTGAGAACTCCACGAGTAGATACCGTTGAGTTAGCACAGGTTTTGTACCCTCAGTTTGAAAAGTACAATCTCGGCATTCTCTGTCAAGAATTAGGGATTAAGTTAGACCACGCCCACACCGCTCTCTCTGATGCACAAGCAACAGCAGAGCTTTTGCTTTTTATGCGTCAAAAACTTTTTCAGTTACCAAAAGGACTTTTAGAAACCTTGTTAAATCTTGCGGATAACCTCCTTTATGAAACTTATTTAGTGATTGAAGAAGTATATCAGCGACAGTCCCTCCTTTCTGCTCACGATTTGATGGAGTTCCATGGACTCTTTCTAAGAAAGAAAAGTAAGTTTTTAAAACCACGTAAGCTATCTAAGGATTTTACTAAAAATATTTCCTTATTAGACTTGGATGAACGTCCTCAGCAAGTTGAATTTGCAGAAAAAGTTGAGCATCTTTTAAAAGAACAGAAAACTGCTTTTATTCAAGCTCAAACGGGACTTGGAAAGACTTATGGTTATCTACTGCCAGCTTTGAGCATGGAAAGTGAAGGTGGCATCCTTGTTAGTGTTCCTACCAAAATCCTTCAAAATCAAATTATACAAGAAGAAGGAAGTCGATTAAAAGATACTTTTCATATTGATATTCATAGTCTTAAGGGACCTCAAAATTATTTGAAACTCGATAATTTCTATAAAGTACTTCATAGGCCAGAGTCTAACCGCCTATTCACACGTTTTAAAATGCAAGTCTTGATTTGGTTAACAGAGACAGAAACAGGTGACTTAGATGAAATCGGGCAGCTGTATCGTTATCAACATATTATACCTGAACTTGTACATGATGGAAAACTTTCAAAAAAAAGTTTATTTAGTTCTGAGGACTTCTGGCAACGCAGTCAAGATAGGGCTAAATCGAGTCGCCTTTTGTTAACCAATCACGCTTATCTGGTAACACGTTTAGAGGACGATCCAGAGTTTGTCAACAATCGCTTGGTAATCATAGATGAAGCTCAAAAAATGCTGATTGCCCTTGAAAATCTCGCCCAAGAGTCTTATCTTCTCGATGATTTAGTAACACAAGTTGAAAAGTCCTTGGAAACAGAAAAAGATCTTATTCAGAGACGGTTGCTTGAGAGTATCGGGTTTGAATGTCGCTATTTGATAGATCAGTTTTACTCAGGACTTAAGAATGACAATTGGTTAGATTCTCTTGAAACCTTACGCCAGCATTTTTCTGAGTTAAATCTTCCCGAGTATAGAGATATGACGCATTTTTTTACATCGGACCGTGAATTTTGGCTGGCAACAGCTGAGAAGTCAAGTAAGGATGTCTTAATCTGCTCAAGTAAAAAAGGCCGCTTTCTACTAGCAGATTTATTGCCAGAAGATTGCAGAGTGCTTGGCATATCTGCCACTCTTGAAATCAGTAATAGAGTTTCTTTAGCGGATTTATTAGGATTTACGGAAGCTCCACTTATTACAGTTGAATCTTTACAACAGAAGCAACAAGAAATTTTATTAGTAAATGATTTTCCGTTAGTGACTGAACATTCTCCTTTAGATTATGCAGAAGAGGTTACATCAGTTATCCATTCCTTACAAGCCTTTCAAGAGCCGTTACTTGTTTTATTTACGTCTAAAGAATTACTGTTAGCAGTGTCAGATTTACTAGACCATCCTCATTTAGCCCAATATAAAAATGGGGAGCCCAGTCAGTTGAAGAAACGTTTTGAAAAAGGAGAGCGACAAATCTTACTTGGAACAGGAAGTTTCTGGGAGGGAGTGGATTTTTCTACCCATCCTTGCGTTATTCAAGTAATTCCTCGTTTGCCTTTTCAAAATCCCCAAGAACCTTTGACACGAAAATTAAATCATGAGTTGCGTCAGGAAGGGAAGAATCCTTTCTATGATTATCAGTTGCCAATGGCCATTATTCGTCTCAAACAGGCTTTGGGTAGAACAATTAGAAAAGAGGCACAAGCTTCCATTGCTGTGATACTGGATAGTCGAGTTGTTCATAAACGATATGGTAAACAGATCAGACAAGCTCTAGCGAAGGAAAGAACTATCAGAGAGGTGAATAGAAAACAAATTACCTCTGCTGTTAGTGATTTCCTCCAAAACAACAAAAATGAAAAATCTAAGAAAGAGAAAAGGTGAGTATATGAAACGTTCTCTTGACTCTAGAGTCGATTATAGTTTGCTTCTGCCAGTATTTTTCCTACTGGTTATAGGCGTGGTGGCTATTTATATTGCCGTTAGTCATGATTATCCAAATAATATCTTGCCCATTTTAGGGCAGCAGGTTGCTTGGATTGCCTTGGGACTTATGATTGGTTTTGTGGTCATGCTCTTCAATACAGAATTTCTTTGGAAGGTGACACCCTTTCTATATATTTTAGGCTTGGGACTTATGGTCTTACCTATCGTCTTTTATAATCCAAGTTTAGTTGCATCAACGGGTGCCAAAAACTGGGTATCGGTAAATGGTGTTACCTTGTTCCAGCCGTCAGAATTTATGAAGATATCCTATATCCTCATGTTGGCCCGTGTCATTGTCCAATTTACAAAGAAACATAAGGAATGGAGACGCACAGTTCCGCTGGACTTTTTGTTGATTTTTTGGATGATTGTCTTTACCATTCCAGTCCTAGTTCTTTTGGCACTTCAAAGTGACTTGGGGACGGCTTTGGTTTTTGTAGCCATTTTCTCAGGAATCGTTTTATTATCGGGGGTTTCTTGGAAAATTATTATCCCAGTATTTGTGACTGCTGTAACAGGAATTGCAGGTTTCTTAGCTATTTTTATCAGCAAGGACGGTCGGGCTTTTCTCCATCAACTGGGAATGCCGACCTATCAAATCAACCGTATTTTGGCTTGGCTCAACCCATTTGACTTTGCTCAAACAACGACCTATCAGCAGGCTCAAGGACAGATTGCCATTGGAAGCGGTGGCTTGTTTGGACAGGGTTTTAATGCTTCTAATCTGCTTATTCCAGTTCGAGAGTCGGATATGATTTTCACGGTCATTGCAGAAGATTTTGGCTTTATTGGCTCTGTCCTTGTTATCGCCCTTTATCTCATGCTGATTTATCGTATGTTGAAGATTACTCTTAAATCAAATAATCAGTTCTACACCTATATTTCTACAGGTTTAATTATGATGTTACTCTTCCATATCTTTGAGAATATCGGTGCCGTGACAGGTTTGCTTCCTTTGACGGGGATTCCCTTGCCTTTCATTTCTCAAGGGGGATCGGCTATTATCAGTAATCTGATTGGTGTGGGCTTACTTTTATCGATGAGTTACCAGACCAATCTAGCTGAAGAAAAGAGCGGAAAAGTTCCATTCAAGCGGAAAAAGGTTGTTTTAAAACAAATCAAATAAGGAGAAAATCATGGTAAAAGTAGCAGTTATGTTAGCTCAGGGCTTTGAAGAAATTGAAGCTTTGACAGTTGTGGATGTTTTGCGTCGTGCAAATATCACTTGTGATATGGTTGGTTTTGAAGAGCAAGTGACGGGTTCACATGCAATCCAAGTCACAGCAGATCGTGTCTTTGATGGTGATTTATCAGACTATGATATGGTTGTCCTTCCTGGTGGCATGCCTGGTTCTGCACATTTGCGGGACAATCAGGCCTTGGTTCAAGAGTTGCAAAGCTTTGAGCAAGAAGGGAAGAAACTGGCAGCCATTTGTGCTGCACCAATTGCTCTCAATCAAGCAGGGATATTGAAAAACAAGCAGTACACTTGTTATGACGGCGTTCAAGAGAAAATCCTTGATGGTCACTACGTCAAGGAAACAGTAGTGGTAGATGGTCAATTGACAACCAGTCGAGGCCCTTCAACAGCCCTTGCCTTTGCCTACGAGTTGGTGGAGCAATTAGGAGGAGACGCAGAGAGTTTACGAACAGGAATGCTCTATCGAGATGTCTTTGGTAAAAATCAGTAAAACGGATCCGTAATCTCTATAGTTTGATAAATACTAAAATATTAATCACTCTCTATAGAGTTATATTTTTTGAGAAGATGATTCGTCATCTTCTTTTTTATTTCAGCCTTTTTACTTGCGTAAAAAAATGTTTTCTAGTATAATAGTTTATTGTGAGCGAACCTCACTTACCCCTTGCAAAGTCTTGGGGTCATTAGACCAAAAGGAGGAACATATCAATGGCTAAATACGAAATTCTTTATATCATTCGTCCAAACATTGAAGAAGAAGCTAAAAACGCTTTGGTAGCACGTTTTGACTCTATTTTGACTGACAACGGTGCAACTGTTGTTGAATCAAAAACTTGGGAAAAACGTCGTCTTGCATACGAAATCCAAGATTTCCGTGAAGGACTTTACCACATCGTTAACGTTGAAGCAAACGACGATGCTGCTCTTAAAGAGTTTGACCGTCTTTCAAAAATCAACGCTGACATTCTTCGTCACATGATCGTCAAAACTGACGCGTAAGAAGGTAAACTATGATTAACAATGTTGTACTTGTAGGGCGTATGACACGTGACGCTGAGTTACGTTATACCCCATCAAATGTAGCAGTTGCGACTTTTACTCTTGCAGTAAACCGTACATTTAAGAGTCAAAATGGCGAACGTGAGGCTGATTTTATCAATGTCGTTATGTGGCGCCAACAGGCTGAAAACCTTGCTAACTGGGCTAAAAAAGGCTCACTTATCGGGGTGACAGGTCGTATCCAGACTCGTAGTTACGATAACCAGCAAGGACAACGTGTCTACGTGACAGAGGTCGTGGCTGAGAATTTCCAAATGTTGGAAAGCCGTAGTGTGCGTGAGGGCCACACAGGTGGAGCTTATTCTGCACCAACTGCAAACTATTCAGCACCTACAAATTCAGTACCAGACTTTTCACGTGATGAAAATCCATTTGGAGCAACAAATCCATTGGATATTTCAGATGATGATTTACCATTCTAATGGACAACTAAAATTATAAAGGAGAAAAAACATGGCTCAACAACGTCGTGGCGGATTCAAACGCCGTAAAAAAGTTGATTACATCGCAGCAAACAAAATTGAATATGTTGATTACAAAGATACTGAGCTTCTTAGCCGTTTCGTTTCAGAACGTGGGAAAATCCTTCCTCGTCGTGTAACAGGAACTTCAGCTAAAAACCAACGTAAAGTAACAACAGCTATCAAACGCGCTCGCGTAATGGCTTTGATGCCTTTCGTAAACGAAGATTAAAAAAGAGGTCCGGGCGGACCTCTTTTTCACGATCCTTGAAATGAGAATGCGAGTTGGGTCCAGTGGACCTCTTTTCATGAGCCTTGAAATGAGAGAGCGAGTTGGGGTCCGAGTGGACCTCTTTTTCATGAGCTCGGAAAAAAGAAAGCGAATTAAGACCCGGTTGGGTCTTTTTTTCACGAGTCTTAAAATGAGAGAGAGTTTGGGTCCAGTGGACCTCTTTTTCATGAGCTTGAAAATAAGAAAGCGAATTAAAGCCCGGTTGGTTTTTTTCACGAGATAGTTTTTTCTGACCTTGGCGTGCTATAATGGTAATAGAAAGAGTAAAGGTGGGTAAGTCAAAGATGAATTGTACGATTAGAAATATGATTAAGTCTGATATTGAATCCTTGTCTCATGGATTTATGAATCAAGGTTGGACTGGTAGAGAGGAAATTTTGGCTAGATATTTCCTGGAACAGGAAAGTGGGGAGAGAGAAGTTTTAGTTGCAGAGATTGATGGTGCTGTAGCGGGCTACATTACCATTTTGCCCTCTGCTAAACATGGTCCTTTTGCAGAAGTCTATCCAGAATTATCAGATTTTAATGTGTTTGAGCCTTTTCGAAATCAAGGGATTGGGAATCAACTGCTAGAAGAAGCAGAAAAACGAGTCAAGTTTGTTTCGAGTAAGGTCACTCTTGGTGTAGGTTTGCACTTAGGCTATGGCCCTGCCCAGATATTGTATATTAAACGAGGCTATATTCCAGATGGGACAGGTGTGTGGTATAGAAATAAACCGCTAGAAATGGGTGCAAGTTGTCAAAATGATAATGATTTAGTTTTATACTTATCCAAGGACTTACAATAAAACTGGAAACTTTTTGAAAATAGGGGATTTAGCTACTTTATGGTATAATGGAAAGAGTTAGATTGAAAGAGGTAGTGAGATGGATGCGAAATTAAGATACAAGGCAAAGAAAATCAAGATTGTCTTTTTTGATATTGATGATACCTTGCGAAATTCCAAGACTGGTTTTATTCCGTCTTCAATCCCAACTGTTTTTAAGCAATTACGTGAGAAAGGAATTTTGACAGGTATTGCTTCTGGACGGGGGATTTTTGGTGTCGTGCCAGAGATTCGTGAACTCAATCCTGACTTTTTTGTAACCTTAAATGGTGCCTATATTGAAGATAAAAAAGGTCAGGTTATTTATCAACATCAGATTGAGAAGTCAGATGTTGAGGAGTATATCTCCTGGGCCAAGCAAGAGGGAATTGAGTATGGCTTGGTTGGTAGTCATAATGCTAAGTTGTCGACTCGCACCGATATGATGAGTGAGGCTATCAATCCAATTTATCCCGACTTGGATGTGGATCCAGATTTCCATGAAAAAGAAGACATCTATCAGATGTGGACTTTTGAAGATAAGGGGGATGATTTACGCTTGCCTGACAGTCTCTCAGACAAACTTCGCATGGTTCGTTGGCATCAACATTCGTCTGATATTGTGCCGATTTCAGGCTCTAAGGCGACGGGTGTGGAACAGGTTGTGGAATATCTAGGCTTGAAACCAGAGAACGTCATGGTCTTTGGAGATGGGCTCAACGACTTGGAACTCTTTGATTACGCTGGAATCAGCGTTGCCATGGGAATTTCTCATGAAAAAATCAAAGAAAAAGCAGATTATATAACAAAAACACTAGAAGAAGATGGCATTTTTGATGCCTTAGAAGGATTTGGTATGGTAGAAAAAGAATTGCATTTCCCACAAGTAGACATTGAAACAGTAGAAGGTCCTCTTGCGACTATTAAGACCAATCACGGAGACTTGCGTATCAAGCTCTTCCCAGAGCATGCTCCTAAAACAGTGGCTAACTTTGTAGCTCTTTCAAAAGATGCCTACTATGATGGTGTCATTTTCCACCGTATTATCAAGGACTTTATGATTCAAGGTGGAGACCCAACTGGAACTGGTATGGGTGGCGAGTCAATCTACGGCGAATCTTTTGAGGATGAGTTCTCAGAAGAACTTTACAATATCCGTGGTGCTCTTTCCATGGCCAATGCTGGTCCAAATACCAACGGCAGCCAGTTCTTTATCGTGCAAAATCAACATTTGCCATATTCTAAGAAAGAAATTGCTCGTGGTGGTTGGCCAGAACCGATTGCGGAAATCTATGCTAACCAAGGTGGGACACCTCACCTAGACCGCCGTCACACTGTTTTTGGTCAGCTAGCTGATGAAGCTTCTTACGCTGTCTTGGATGAAATTGCTGCTGTTGAGACAGGAGCTATGGACAAGCCAGTTGAAGATGTTGTGATTGAAACTATTGAAATCGAGGACTAAGATGAAAATCGGTGATAAGCTAAAGGGCCGTATTACAGGGATTCAGCCCTACGGTGCTTTTGTTGAGCTAGAAACGGGTGATACAGGGCTGATTCACATTTCAGAGATTCGGACAGGATTTATTGAAAATATTCATGACGCCTTGAAAGTCGATGAAGAGGTTCAGGTTCAAGTAGTGGATTTAGATGAATTTACAGGGAAAGCTAGTCTTTCTATCCGCACTTTGGAGGAAGAAAAGCACCAGTTTCCTAGACGGAGACGCTTTTCAAGCGACCGCTTTAACTACGGCTTTGCGCCTCTCAAAAGAATGATGCCAATTTGGATCAAGGAAGCCCTTCAACATTTGAAGAATCAGAAGCACTAGTTAGAAATTTCTATCTTTTGTAATGTTAATATAAATTTGCTATAATAAGACCATGGAAGAAGAACAATTATTAAAATCAGGAGAGCGCATTAACCAGCTCTTTTCGACAGATATTAAAATCATTCAAAATAGAGAGGTTTTTAGCTATTCGGTGGATAGTGTTCTCTTGTCACGCTTTCCACGTTTCCCTAAGAAGGGATTGATTGTGGATTTTTGCGCTGGAAATGGAGCAGTGGGGCTATTTGCTAGCACTCGGACTCAGGCACAGATTTTGGCTGTTGAGATTCAGGAGCGTTTGGCAGATATGGCTGAGCGCTCTGTCCGTTTGAATGGTTTGGAAGAGCAGATGGAGGTCATCTGTGATGATTTGAAAAATATGCCTGCTTACATTCAGGGAAGTAAGGTGGATATGATTTTGTGTAATCCGCCCTATTTCAAGGTGGATCCTCATTCCAATCTGAACGAGAGTGAACATTATCTCTTGGCTCGCCATGAAATTACGACTAATTTGCAGGAAATCTGTCGCAGTGCCCAGAGTATTCTTAAATCGAATGGACGCTTGGCCATGGTTCATCGTCCTGATCGGCTTTTAGATATCTTGGACAGCTTACAACGGCATAATCTAGCCCCTAAGCGCCTGCAGTTTGTTTATCCAAAAAGAGAAAAGGAAGCCAATATGCTTTTGATTGAGGCCATCAAGGATGGTTCAACAAGCGGCTTTAAGGTCTTACCCCCTCTCATTGTTCACAATGATGATGGCTCTTATACGCCTGAACTTGAAGAGATTTATTATGGATCATAAGGCTTATATGTACGTGCTGGAGTGTCGTGACGGATCCTACTATACAGGCTATACGACTGATGTGAGAAGACGCCTCGCTATCCACAATAGTGGGAAGGGAGCCAAATACACACGAGCACGCTTGCCAGTCAAACTTATCTATGCTCAAGGTTTTGCCAGTAAGGAAGAAGCCATGTCTGCTGAAGCCCTTCTCAAGCGTAAGAAGAGGCCACAGAAGGAGCAATTTTTATCTGAAAATCAAGATAGAAATTTACTCAGTTATTTTGAAGAATAGTGGGGAGTCCTTTGACTCCTCTTACTTTTGTCAAAAAGCGAAAAAAATGCTACAATAAAGAGAATAAACAAAATGAGGTATTATCATGTCTAAGATTCTAGTATTTGGTCACCAAAATCCAGACTCAGATGCCATCGGGTCATCTGTAGCCTTTGCCTACCTTGCAAAAGAAGCTTACGGTTTGGATACGGAAGCTGTTGCACTTGGAACTCCAAATGAAGAAACAGCCTTTGTCTTGAACTATTTTGGTGTAGAAGCACCGCGTGTTATCACTTCTGCCAAAGCAGAAGGTGCAGAGCAAGTTATCCTAACTGACCACAATGAATTCCAACAATCTGTATCAGATATCGCTGAAGTAGAAGTTTATGGTGTTGTAGACCACCACCGCGTGGCTAACTTTGAAACTGCAAGCCCACTTTACATGCGTTTGGAGCCAGTTGGATCAGCGTCTTCAATCGTTTACCGTATGTTTAAAGAACATGGTGTAGCTGTTCCTAAAGAGATTGCTGGCTTGATGCTTTCAGGTTTGATTTCAGATACCCTTCTTTTGAAATCACCAACAACACATCCAACAGATAAAGTCATTGCTCCTGAATTGGCTGAATTGGCTGGTGTAAACTTGGAAGAATATGGTTTAGCTATGTTGAAAGCTGGTACAAACTTGGCTAGCAAATCTGCTGACGAATTGATTGACATCGATGCTAAGACTTTTGAATTGAACGGAAATAATGTCCGTGTTGCTCAAGTAAACACAGTTGACATCGCTGAAGTATTGGAACGCCAAGCAGAAATCGAAGCTGCAATGCAAGCTGCTAACGAAGCAAACGGTTACTCTGACTTTGTCTTGATGATTACAGATATCGTCAACTCAAACTCAGAAATCTTGGCTCTTGGTGCCAATATGGACAAGGTTGAAGCAGCCTTCAACTTCAAACTTGAAAACAATCATGCCTTCCTTGCTGGTGCCGTTTCACGTAAGAAACAAGTGGTACCTCAATTGACTGAAAGCTTTAATGTTTAAGATTTTGAGTGTTAATTCAAATTAGAAAAGGCTAGTTTGACTTATATCGAAAGGAGTTTCGGCTCTTTTTTTCTAGGAGTGAAGCATGTTAGAAAATGGCGATTTGATTTTTGTGAGAGATGAGTCAGATATGGGACAGGCCATCCAGACTTCCACAGGCAACTATAACCATGTTGCCATTTGTTTGGATGGGATGATTTACCACGCTAGTGGACAGGCTGGTGTTGTTTGTCAAGAACCAGCAGACTTCTTTGAGTCCAATCACTTGTACGATCTCTATGTTTACCCAGAAATGGATATCCATTCGGTGAAGGAAAAAGCTTACAAACATCTAGGAGCACCCTACAATGCTTCTTTCTATCCAGATGGAACTGGCTTCTACTGTTCTCAGTACATGGCAGAAATCCTACCGATATTTGAAACCATACCTATGAAATTTGGGGATGGGGAGCAGGAGATTAGTGATTTTTGGAGAGAGTATTACAGAGAATTAGGTCTGTCTGTTCCTTTGAACCAGCCCGGGACCAATCCCAGTCAATTGGCAGCATCGCCTCTGTTAAAAAGTAAAGAAAGGAATCTTCATGATTCAGATTTTTAATCCATCTCGTTTGACGAGACAGCCATTTTTTAGAGAATTGATCCACTATCTGGACCAGCATGATGATGTTATTTTACGGGAAATCAAGGCTCAATTTTCAGATGTGGCAGTTGATAAACTCATGGAAGAGTATATAAAGGCAGGTTTGATTCTACGAGAAAATAAGCGTTATTACCTTAATCTTCCTATGCTGGAGTCACTCGATAGTCTCGAACTGGATCAAGAGATTTTTATCAGCGAAGATAGTCCGGTCTATCAAGCCTTGTTGGAGCAGACTTTTGAGACAGAATTACGAAATCAAACCAATGCTGCTATTTTAGTTGAAAAGACGGACTTTGCGAGATCAAAAATGACTCTGTCCAATTATTTTTACAAGGTCAAACATCAGTATCCTTTGACAGAAAAACAGCAGGAACTCTATGACATTTTGGGAGATGTCAATCCTGAGTATGCTCTCAAATATATGACGACTTTTTTGCTAAAATTTCTCAAAAAAGATCAACTGATGCAGAAACGACGTGATATCTTTGTGGACAGTTTAGTAGTCTTGGGCTATATTGTCCAAAATGAAGATGGAAAGTATGAATTGGCCGTCGATTTTGATAAGGAAAGATTAACTTTCCACTTGGCCTGATTTCTTTTTTGTGAGCACATTGTTTGACTTTCCTTAGTATTCGGTATAAACTATATGTAACCGGTAACACATATCGGAATAAAACTAAAGGAGACAATCATATGTCACTTGAAAACAAATTGGAACAAGCAACAGGCGCTATCAAAGAAGGATTTGGTAAAGTTACTGGAGATGGTAAGACTGAAGCAGAAGGCGCTGTAGAAAAGACAGTTGCTAAGGCAAAAGAAGTAGTTGAAGATGCTAAAGATGCTGTAGAAGGTGCCGTTGAAGGTTTGAAAAACGCTTTTAAATAAAAATAGAAAAAATCAAGGGTTTCATTTCCCTTGATTTTTTACTATCTTATAAATAATTTTCTGCGACTGCTGCATCTCCTGGATAGGCTTCTTTCTTACCTTGGACGATTTGGTAGCAATCGGCTCCCTTACCTGCGATAATCACAGCATCTAATTCTTGACTTGTGATAGCCATCGCTGCCTTGATGGCATCTTTTCGATCCGCAATTTTTTCAACAGGATGATTGATGTAGCTACTAATTTCATCTGCAATGGCCATTGGGTCTTCATAGTTGGGGTCATCAGCAGTCAGAAAGACTTGAATCTCAGGATGTTGATTGAGGAGGAGTCCAAAGTCTTTGCGACGACTTTCTCCCTTATTTCCTGTCGAACCAAGAACCAGTGCAATTTTTCCAGTTTGATGAGTTTCTACGACATTGATGAGTTTTTTGAGACTATCACCATTGTGGGCATAGTCGATGAAAACCTTGGCTCCGTTTTTCTGAGTGAGAACTTCCATACGACCAGGAACTCGGGTTGCAGTGATTCCTTTTTTGATGTCTTCAAGACTTGCTCCTAGACGGAGGCAGGCAAGTCCAGCAGCGACTGCATTTTCTTGATTGAAATGCCCAATCAGTTGAATATCATAATCTCCAGCGAGTTTACCCGTAGCTGAAAAACTAAAGGCTTTGGAATTCTCGATTTGGTTATCAGACTGGCTACCGTAGAAATCATGGTCTTGATCATCGACTTGTTCTTTCAAGACAGAAAAGTGGTCCATGTCACTGTTAATGATGACTGCTCGGCTATTTTCCATCAAGAGACGTTTGTGGTAGAAGTAGTCTTCAAAGCTAGGGTGTTCAATAGGGCCGATATGGTCGGGGCTGATATTGAGGAAAACTCCCACATCAAAGGTGAGACCATAGACACGTTTGACCAGATAGGCTTGACTGGATACCTCCATGATGAGGTGGGTACGGCCATTTTGCACAGCTTGATTCATCATGTCAAAGAGGTCAATGCTCTCAGGGGTTGTCAATGCAGACTTAAAGAAAGTCTTGCCATCTAGAGTTGTGTTCATGGTCGACAACATAGCAGGTCGATGCCCTTGAGATAAAATGTTATAGGCGAAGTAGGCTGCTGTTGTTTTACCTTTGGTTCCAGTGAAGGCAAGGAGTTTGAGTTTGTCTTGGGGATTCCCATAAAATTCCATGGCAATCAAACTCATGGCTTTCTTGATATCACTGACGATAATAGCAGGAATACTAACCTCATAGTCTTCTTCAGCCACATACCAACCGAGGCCTTGAGAGATGGCAGAAAGCAAAAATTCCTTCTTAAAGCCAGCACCCTTGACGAAAAAGAGGCTCTTCTCTTTGGCCTTGCGACTATCATAGCAGATGGTGTCAAATACGACATGGCTGTAGTTGTAGTGATAATGTCCTTGGTCGATAATCTCACGGAAGAGACCATCTTTCTTTAAAATATCTAATACGGTTTCAATCTTAATCATACTTTCTATTGTAAACCGAAAGTCGTAAATTTACAAGTGACAAGGAAAAGTTTATAATGGAAGATGAGGAATTTTTCCTAGTTATTAAAATTAAATGAGGAATCTATGTCTAACGAAAACAATCACCAGCAGGCCCAGATGTTACGAGGGACTGCTTGGCTAACGGCTAGTAACTTTATCAGTCGTCTACTCGGGGCTATTTATATTATCCCTTGGTATATCTGGATGGGGTCTTATGCGGCTACAGCAAATGGTCTCTTTACCATGGGCTACAATATCTATGCCTGGTTCTTGCTGATTTCAACAGCAGGGATTCCAGTTGCAGTGGCCAAGCAAGTTGCCAAGTACAATACCATGCGAGAAGAAGAGCATAGCTTTGCCCTGATTCGGAGCTTTTTAGGATTTATGACAGGACTTGGTCTGGTCTTTGCACTAGTCTTGTATGTCTTTGCCCCTTGGCTAGCAGATTTGTCGGGTGTAGGGAAAGACCTGATCCCAATCATGCAGAGCTTGGCTTGGGCAGTCTTGATTTTCCCATCTATGAGTGTGATTCGAGGTTTCTTCCAAGGGATGAATAACCTGAAACCTTATGCCATGAGCCAAATCGCTGAACAGGTCATTCGTGTAATCTGGATGCTCTTGGCTACCTTTATGATTATGAAAATGGGCTCAGGAGATTATCTAGCAGCGGTTACCCAATCCACCTTTGCTGCCTTTGTCGGCATGGTGGCTAGTTTTGTAGTTTTGATCTATTTCCTTGCCAAAGAAGGATTACTTAAAAGAGTCCTTGAAACAGGAGATAAGATTAATAGTAAGCGTCTTTTGATCGATACCATTAAGGAAGCCATTCCTTTTATCCTGACAGGGTCTGCTATCCAGCTTTTCCAGATTTTGGATCAGATGACCTTTATCAATAGTATGAGCTGGTTTACCAACTATAGTAATGAAGACTTGGTTGTCATGTTTTCTTATTTCTCAGCCAATCCTAATAAAATCACTATGATTTTGATTTCCTTAGGAGTTTCGATTGGTGGTGTAGGCTTGCCACTTTTGACCGAAAACTATGTGAAAGGTGATTTGAGGTCTGCCTCTAAATTGATTCAAGATAATCTAACGATGCTTCTATTGTTTCTTTTTCCTGCAACTGTGGGAGTGGTCATGGTCGGTGAACCTATTTATACCATATTTTACGGGAAGCCAGATGGTTTGGCATTAGGTTTGTTTATCTTTGCAGTCTTGCAGTCAACCATTTTGGGTGTATATATGGTTTTGTCACCAATGCTTCAGGCTATGTTCCATAATCGTAAAGCAATCCGTTACTTTTTCTATGGTTCGGTTGCTAAGCTAGTCTTGCAATTACCAACAATTTATCTTTTTCACAGTTATGGTCCTTTGATTTCAACATCAATCGCTCTTATCATCCCTATTCTATTCATTTATCGTGAACTATGTAGGGTAACAGGAATGAGAGGTAATGTGGTATTTAGGAGAACGATTTTAATCAGTTTGTTGACTTTTGTTATGTTCATCGGTGTAGGTGCTATCCAGTGGATACTGGGATTTGTCTTCCAACCAAGTGGGCGTTTGTGGAGTTTTCTATATGTAACTCTTGTCGGTGCCATGGGTGGAGGAGTTTATGGAATTATGAGCCTCCGTACCCGTTTATTGGATAAAGTGATTGGAAAAGCCCGAGCAGATCGCCTACGAATCAAATTAAAGTTAACTTAAAAAATATTTATAAATAAAAGGGATAATTTGAACATTTCTATCATGAAATGTTCAAATTATTCTCTTTTTTATTAATTTGTAGAATAATAGCTAAAGTTTGTAGATGGTAATTTAATTTTTCTTAAATTTTACTTAAAAATCTATTGACTAAATAAAACTCAAGTTGTATAATAAGACAAATATTTAAATCAGGAGGTTCTGAAGATGAAAAAGTCTAAAGCCAAGTATGTAGCACTTGCGGGTGTCGTGTTAAGTGCAGGTATTTTATTAAGCGCGTGTGGAAATTCCAGCACAGCGTCAAAAACATATAACTATGTTTATGTTAGTGATCCGTCTAGTTTGAATTATCTAGCAGAAAACCGTGCAACAACTAATGATATCGTGGTTAATTTGGTAGATGGGCTCATGGAAAATGACCAGTATGGAAACTATATTCCATCCTTGGCAGAGGATTGGAGTGTTTCTAAGGACGGTTTGACCTATACCTACAAACTGCGTAAAGATGCTAAATGGTATACTGCAGATGGAGATGAATATGCTCCTGTAACTGCCCAAGATTTTGTAACTGGTTTGAAATATGCAGCTGATAAAAAATCAGAAGCCTTGTACTTGGTGCAAGAATCCGTCGCTGGTTTGGATGACTATATCACTGGTAAAACAACAGACTTTTCAACTGTCGGAGTCAAGGCTCTTGATGACCAAACTGTTCAATATACCTTGACACGACCAGAATCTTACTGGAACTCAAAAACAACCTCAACCATTCTCTTCCCAGTCAATGCGGATTTCTTGAAATCAAAAGGGGATGATTTTGGGAAGGTAGACCCATCTAGTATTTTGTACAATGGACCTTTCTTGATGAAATCCTTTGTTTCAAAATCTGTCATTGAATTCAAGAAAAATCCGAACTACTGGGATGCTAAAAATGTCTTTGTAGATGATGTGAAATTGGCCTATTATGATGGTAGTGACCAAGATGCACTGGCTCGTAACTTTGTAGAAGGTGCTTATAGCTATGCTCGTCTTTATCCAAATAGTTCAAGTTTTGAAGGAATTAAAGAAAAGAATAAGGACAATATCATCTATAGCTTGCAAGATGCTACTTCTTACTTCTTAAACTTTAACCTAGATAGAAAATCTTATAAATTCACTTCAAAAACAAGTGATGCTGAGAAGAAATCGACTCAAGAAGCGGTTCTTAACAAAAACTTCCGTCAAGCCATCAACTTTGCATATGATCGTACAGCTTACGGGGCTCAATCTCAAGGAGAAGATGGTGCAACTAAGATTTTGCGTAACTTGGTTGTTCCTCCAAACTTTGTAAGTATCAACGGAAAAGACTTTGGTGAAGTAGTAGCCTCTAAGATGGTCAATTATGGTAAGGAATGGCAAGGAATCAACTTTGCGGATGCCCAAGATCCATACTACAATGCTGAAAAAGCCAAGGCTAAATTTGCAGAGGCTAAGAAAGAACTCCAAGCTAAAGGAGTTCAATTCCCTATCCACTTGGACATGACAGTTGACCAAGCTGCTAAAAAGGGTGTCCAAGAGGCAAATTCTATGAAACAATCTATTGAAGCAGCCTTAGGTGCAGATAATGTTGTAATTGATATTCAACAACTCTCCACTGAAGACTATGATAGTACAAGCTATCTGGCTCAGACTGCTGCTCAGAAAGATTACGATCTATATAACGGTGGTTGGGGATCTGACTATCAAGATCCATCAACTTATCTTGATATTTTCAATGTGAAGAGCGGTGGAGTGTTGCAAAATCTGGGTATAGAGCCTGGTGAATCTAATGATAAGGCTAAGGCTGTTGGACTGGATATCTACACTCAAATGCTGGAAGAAGCCAATAAGGAGCAAGATCTTGCAAAACGCTATGAAAAGTATGCTGAGATCCAAGCATGGTTGGTAGATAGCGCTTTAGCGATTCCAAATATTTCTAAGGGGGGAACACCAGTATTGAGAAAAACAGTTCCTTTCTCAGAACCATATTCATTAGCTGGTAATAAAGGTATTGAATCATATAAATACCTCAAAGTACAAGATAAGACAGTCACAAAAGAAGAATATGAAAAAGCCAAAGAAAAATGGCTGAAAGAAAAAGAAGAATCCAATAAAAAAGCTCAAGAAGAATTGGCAAAACATGTCAAATAAGGATTTTTAAAGAAAACGATGGTTTCGAAAGAAGCTGTCGTTTTTTAATAGAATGGTAGCGAAGTTGGAAGAAAAGTGCTTACATTTTTTAATTGCTTTATTAAATTTATGTTATAATGAATATAAGAAACTACGTTCGAAAATTTACCCAATGTTGATTGAAGTATGCACATGCTAGTGTAATGTTATAGGAGGGATGTCATCTACTGGAAAAGTAAGATAAAATGCAACAAATGATAGGTTCTTCTTTATGTGAAGAGTTCTTATCTGGCTATGTAGTAATCGTTATGGAGGTAACATCATGGGTGCTATTATGGAGTTTGCAACAGAAAAACAGATTGAATCATTTCTTTCAACTTGCCACATTGAAGGGCAAAAGAATTTTCTGATGGCCTTCAAGAAAAAGACATGGCTGAAATCTTTTATTGATTTCTTCGTTATAGGAGGAAGTTACTATGTTCAGTCGAGTGTGAAGCCTAAGATTCTGGCATTCACACCTAAGGGGATCTATTTGATGGACATCAGTGATATAACTGAGAATCGTTTTAATCAAGTCCTTGAGATGCCTTGGAATCAAGTTAAAGATTTTACTTATAAGCCAGTCTTGAATGCAGTTAGGCTGAATTGGAACTATCAAAATGAAGCCTATATTTTTTCCGTGGATGTCGGTCAGATTAGTCAGCATGTGGGCCAGTATCAATTTAACAAAGAGCATTATGACTATTTAGCTCAACAGGATTTCTTTCGGTCCAAGTAAGCCCTAGCAAGGATTTTCACAAAAGAATCTGGAATATTTTCTGGATTCTTTTTAGCTTTACTCCATAAGTATATAGTTTGAAACTATAGCTAGCTCTTGAAAAGAAGAAAATGAGTTGATGAAAATAAGTGGTACAATAGTTACTATAGATTTGGAGGTATTGTATGAGCAAGGAATTACACATCAACACAATTTTGGCCCAGGCGGGTATCAAGTCAGACGAAGCGACAGGAGCTTTGGTGACACCGCTACATTTTTCAACGACCTATCAGCATCCAGAGTTTGGTAAATCTACTGGTTTTGACTATACACGCACTAAAAACCCAACTCGCAGTAAGGCTGAAGAAGTCTTGGCAGCCATTGAATCAGCAGACTATGCCCTAGCGACTAGCTCAGGGATGTCAGCTATTGTATTGGCCTTTAGCGTTTTCCCAGTAGGAAGTAAGGTTTTAGCAGTGCGTGACCTTTACGGAGGTTCTTTCCGCTGGTTCAACCAAGTGGAGCAGGAAGGTCGTTTCCATTTTACCTATGCCAATACAGAAGAAGAGTTGATTGCTGAGTTAGAAAAGGACGTGGATGTTCTCTATATCGAAACACCAACCAATCCTTTGATGTTGGAATTTGATATCGAAAAACTAGCAAAACTGGCTCATGCTAAAGGTGCCAAAGTGGTGGTGGACAATACCTTCTACAGCCCTATCTACCAACGTCCGATTGAAGATGGAGCAGATATCGTTCTCCATTCAGCAACCAAGTATCTAGCAGGTCACAATGATGTCTTGGCTGGAGTGGTTGTGACCAATAGTTTAGAACTATACGAGAAACTCTTTTACAATCTCAATACGACAGGGGCAGTCTTGTCTCCATTTGACAGTTATCAATTGATTCGTGGTCTCAAGACCTTATCTCTTCGTATGGAGCGCTCAACAGCCAATGCCCAAGAAGTGGTTGCCTTTTTGAAGGATTCTCCAGCAGTTAAGGAAGTTCTCTACACTGGTCGTGGAGGTATGATTTCCTTTAAAGTGGCGGATGAAACACGCATTCCACATATCTTGAATAGCCTCAAGGTTTTCTCTTTTGCCGAAAGTTTGGGTGGGGTAGAAAGTCTCATTACTTATCCAACGACGCAAACTCATGCTGATATTCCAGCAGAAGTGCGCCATTCTTATGGTTTGACAGATGACCTCTTGCGCTTGTCGATTGGGATTGAGGATGCTAGAGATTTGATTGCAGATTTGCGTCAAGCCTTGGAAGGATAAGACAAAGATGGGAAAATATGATTTTACAAGCCTGCCCAATCGTTTAGGGCACCATACCTATAAATGGAAAGAAGCAGAAACGGATAGTGAAGTCCTACCAGCTTGGATAGCGGATATGGACTTTGTAGTCTTGCCTGAAATCCGCCAAGCTGTGCAAACTTACGCTGATCAACTGGTTTATGGCTATACCTATGCCAGTGAAGAGTTAATTAAGGAAGTTCAAAAGTGGGAAGCCACACAACACGGTTACCACTTTGACAAAGAGGCTCTTGTCTTTATCGAGGGTGTGGTACCAGCCATCTCAACAGCTATTCAAGCCTTTACAAAAGAAGGCGATGCGGTTTTGATTAACACACCTGTCTATCCACCCTTTGCACGCAGTGTCAAGTTGAATAACCGTAGATTGATTACCAATTCTTTGGTGGAAAAGGATGGTCTGTTTGAGATTGACTTTGACCGACTTGAAAAGGATTTGGTAGAAGAGGATGTCAAACTTTATATTCTTTGCAACCCTCACAATCCTGGTGGACGTGTTTGGGAAAAGGAAGTGTTGGAGAAGATTGGCCAACTCTGCCAAAAACACGGTGTTTTGTTGGTTTCAGATGAGATTCACCAAGATTTGGCCCTCTTTGGTCACAAGCATCATTCCTTCAATACCATCAATCCTGACTTTAAAGAATTTGCTATCGTCTTGACTAGTGCCACTAAAACCTTTAATATTGCTGGAACAAAAAATTCATATGCAGTTATTGAAAATCCTAAGTTGCGAGTGGCTTACCAGAAACGCCAGTTGGCCAATAACCAGCATGAAATTTCAGGCTTGGGTTATTTGGCGACAGAAGCTGCCTATCGATACGGTAAAGATTGGTTAGAGGAACTCAAGCAAGTCTTTGAAGACCATATCAATTATGTGGTGGATTTATTTGGAAAAGATACTAAAATCAAGGTCATGAAACCGCAAGGAACCTACTTGATTTGGCTTGATTTTTCAGCCTATGACCTGACTGATGAAAAATTACAAGAGCTTTTGAGAAATGAAGCCAAGGTTATCCTCAACCGTGGTTTGGATTTTGGAGAGGAAGGAAGTCTCCATGCCCGCCTCAATGTAGCTATGCCGAAGTCAGTACTAGAAGAGGTTTGCCAACGCATCGTGACCACTTTTGCTAAACTTTAAAAATCCAGCCTTCTAGGAGAAAAGTATCCTTAGAAGGCTATTTTCATAGGGGAAAATATGGTATAATAAAAAGATAAGGTAAAGGTAAAAATATGGCTAAATTGATTCCGGGGAAAGTCCGTATCGAAGGCGTTGCCCTTTATGAAACTGGTAAAGTTGACATCATCAAGGAAAAGAATAATCGGCTCTACGCTCGCGTCGCAGAAGAAGAACTGCGCTATAGTTTAGAGGATGATTTGGTTTTTTGTGCCTGCGATTTTTTCCAAAAGAGGGGCTACTGTGTGCATTTGGCAGCGTTGGAGCATTTTTTGAAAAATGATGAGCGTGGTCAGGAAATCTTGCAGAGTCTGGAAGAAGGTCATGAAGAAAAAGAAGCCGTTGAAACCAAGGTGACCTTGGGTGGTAAATTTTTGGACCGAATCTTGTCTCCAAAATCAGAACGCGCCTATGAGTTGTCGGCTGTGGGACAAGTGGAAGCAGGAAGCAATCGTATCTTGTGGACACTTAGAATCGGGCAAATTAATAGTCAAAAATACTATGTCATTCGGGATATTCCACTCTTTTTAAAAGTTGTCGAGAAGAGAAAACCTTATATGATTGGCAAAATTTATGAGGAGTCTCTTTCTTGGGAAGCCTTTAATGAGGAAAGCCAAGAACTTCTGACTTTCTTACGCGGACTAATGGAGGAAGGACTTAGTCCAGAGCTTTTTTTCCAAAACCAAGGTCGGCACCTCTTTTTTCCTCTGACCTTTTTTGAGCAGGGTGTGAATTTACTGATGACCTTGCCGCATTTTCAATTTGACCATCAAGTAGATAGCTACCAAACCCTGATTTTTCAGGATTTGCATGCGGGTGCTAATCTATTTGCCTTTATAGTAAAAGAATACTCGGATTATTTTGAAATGGAAATCAGTGAGAGTCCTAGAGTCAATGTCTTTTATCAGGGAGCCGTACTTTTCCATAAAGGACAGGTTTATTTTCTAACAGACCAGCAGATACGTCTTCTCAAGGAAATCAAAGCGTTGCCTTTGGATCAGCATGGAAAGAAATACTTGCAATTTGATAGCAGTGACCGCGATAAATTGGCTTCCTGTTTAACTCTTTTTAGCCAGATGGGGACCGTTTCAGCTCCAGAACGTCTACATATCAAAACTTTTGAACCCTCTTTTTACTTTGATAGGGAAGAAGACAATCGGATTCGTTTAGAAATTCAGTTTGATTATGGAGACAGGAAGGTATCTAGCCGACAAGAGCTAGAAGAATTACCTTTTTCGAGTGATGCTGACTTAGAAGAAAGAGTTTTCCAAGTCTGTTTGGCAGCTGGATTTGAAGCAGACTTTCAATCTTGGCGTCAGGCCTTAAAAGCCGAGTCTGTTTATCATTTCTTCCATGACATCATTCCAGTTTTTGAAAAACTCGGGAATGTTGATCTATCAGACAAGCTAGAAGAAATTTATAGCCTAGCAAGCCCTCAAGTGCAGATTGCTTCCAAGGGAGGTCTCTTGGAAATCCAGTTTGATTTTCAAGATATCTCCCGAGAGGAAATAGACCAAGCCATGCAGGCCTTGGTTGCCAATCAAGATTTTTACATTGGTGCGTCCAATCAAGTCTACTTTTTCGATGAAGAAACCAAGAAAATTCGCCAAAATCTACAGGAACTGGGGCAGTTTGAATTAAAAGATGGGGCCTTGCAGGCTCGAAAATCTTTGGCTTATAGTTTAGCCCATCTCTTTGAAGGACGAGATCGTATTTCTTTTTCACAAGAATTCCAGAATCTGGCCCAGGATTTGACGCATCCAGAGGACTTTCCTTTGCAAGCAACTCAGGTTCAGGCTGATTTACGAGATTATCAGGAAAAGGGAATTCGTTGGTTGCAAATGCTCCATCATTATGGTTTTGGTGGGATTTTAGCTGATGATATGGGACTTGGTAAAACCCTGCAGACCATTGCATTTTTGACCAGCCAAGTGACAAAAGAAAGTCGAGTCTTGATTCTCGCTCCGTCGGGTTTGATTTACAACTGGGCAGATGAATTTCAGAAATTTGCTCCACAGTTGGATGTGGTTGTTGTTCATGGTTTGAAAGCTAGTCGTGAGGAGATTCTTGCCGAGAGCCATCAAATCTATGTGACGAGCTATGCTACCTTCCGTCAGGATAGTGATCTTTATCAGGGGATGGCCTTTGACTTCCTTTTCTTAGATGAAGCTCAGGTCATGAAAAATTCCCAAACTAAGATTGCCCAGACCTTGAGACAATTTGTGGTGCCGTCAGTCTTTGCCTTGTCAGGAACTCCTATTGAAAACCATCTGGGTGAGTTGTGGTCTATTTTCCAAATCGTCATGCCAGGACTCTTGCCAAGCAAGAAAGAATTTATGAAATTACCAGCTGAGCGCGTTGCTCAGTTTATCAAACCTTTCGTGATGAGGCGCAAGAAAGAAGAAGTGCTGACTGAATTACCAGACTTGATTGAAGTGGTTTACAAGAATGAACTGGAAGACCAGCAAAAGGCTATTTACCTAGCTCAGTTGCAACAGATGCGAGACCGTCTGGCTCAAGTGTCAGATCAGGAATTCCAGCGAAGTCGGGTGGAAATCTTGTCTGGTCTGATGCGCTTGCGCCAAATCTGTGACACCCCTGCCCTCTTTATGGAGGATTATCAGGGTGCCAGTGGTAAACTGGATAGTCTCCGAGACCTGCTGGTACAGGTGGCAGACGGCGGACACCGTGTCTTGATTTTCTCGCAGTTCAAGGGAATGTTGGAGAAAATTGAACAAGAACTGCCAGACTTGGGCTTGACATCCTTTAAAATTACGGGTTCAACCCCAGCCATAGAAAGACAAGACATGACTAAAGCCTTTAACCAAGGGGAAAGAGATGCCTTTCTGATTTCCCTCAAGGCTGGTGGTGTCGGTCTGAATCTGACAGGTGCTGATACGGTTATTTTGGTTGACCTTTGGTGGAATCCTGCGGTGGAAGCGCAAGCCATTGGCCGTGCCCATCGGATGGGTCAGGAAGAAACGGTTGAGGTTTATCGCTTGGTGACCAAGGGAACCATTGAAGAAAAAATTCAGGAACTCCAAGAACAAAAGAAACATCTGGTGTCACAAGTATTGGATGGCACAGAGTCACGTGGCAGTCTGACCCTAGCAGAAATTAGAGAAATTTTAGGAATTTCTGAAGCCAGCACTTGAAAAATCAAGACAATACGCTATAATGAAGTGTTGAAAGGAAATAGAAAATGAGAGAAGAACGATTTCCATTAGTGTCAGATGATGAGGTCATGCTGACTGAGATGCCGGTTATGGACCTCTATGATGAGTCTGACTTTATCAGTAATATCAAGGGAGAATACCGTGATAAGAATTATCTGGAGTGGGCCCCTATTACTGAAGAAAGACCAGAAAAAACGATTGAAAAGCCAGTAGAGAAACCTAAGAAGGCTAGCTTAGGAGTAAAAAAAGAAGGAAAGAGCTATGCGGAGGTGGCGCGTGAAGAAGCGCGTGCGGACTTGAAAAAGAAACGCTCAGCAAGTTATCTGACTAAGGATATTACTCCTACAAGACGCCATTCTCAGCCAAGTCTAGTTAGACAGGGCAATCAACCTACAGCTCCTTTCCAAAAGGAAAATCCTGGTGAATTTGTCAAATATAGCCAAAAATTGACCCAGTCTCATTATATCTTGGCGGAAGAAGTGAACAATATTTCGACTCAAGCTGAGCCAAAAGAAACTTCAAGTCCAAAGAAAAACAACTATGATTTTCTGAAGAAGAGCCAAATCTACAATAAAAAGAATCAACAAAAAGAACAAGAACGTCAGGTGGCCCAAGAGTTGAATCTGACAAGAATTACGGAATAGGGGAGAAAACATGTCAAAGACATATCATTTTATCGGAATTAAGGGATCAGGGATGAGTGCCTTGGCTTTGATGTTGCACCAAATGGGGCACAAGGTTCAGGGATCAGATGTTGAAAAATACTACTTTACTCAACGTGGTCTTGAGCAGGCAGGAATTACCATTCTTCCTTTTGATGAAAAGAATCTAGACGGTGATATGGAAATTATCGCTGGAAATGCCTTTCGTCCAGATAACAACGTCGAAATTGCCTATGCGGATCAAAATGGAATTAGCTACAAACGCTACCATGAGTTCCTAGGTAGCTTTATGCGTGACTTTGTTAGCATGGGAGTTGCTGGAGCGCATGGAAAAACTTCAACAACGGGTATGTTGTCTCATGTCTTGTCTCACATTACAGATACTAGCTTCTTGATTGGAGACGGGACTGGTCGTGGTTCAGCCAATGCCAAATATTTTGTCTTCGAATCTGACGAATATGAGCGTCACTTCATGCCTTACCACCCAGAATATTCTATCATCACCAACATTGACTTTGACCATCCAGACTATTTCACAAGTCTAGAGGATGTTTTCAATGCCTTTAACGACTATGCTAAACAAATTACCAAAGGTTTGTTTATCTACGGTGAAGATGCTGAATTGCGTAAGATTACGTCTGATGCACCAATTTATTATTATGGTTTTGAAGCAGAAGGTAATGACTTTGTCGCTAGTGATCTTCTTCGTTCAACAACTGGTTCAACCTTCACAGTTCATTTCCGTGGTCAAGAATTAGGGCAATTCCACATTCCAACCTTTGGTCGTCACAATATCATGAATGCGACAGCCGTTATTGGTCTTCTTTACACAGCAGGATTTGATTTGAACTTGGTGCGTGAACACTTGAAAACATTTGCTGGTGTTAAGCGTCGTTTCACTGAGAAAATTGTCAATGACACAGTTATTATCGATGACTTTGCCCACCATCCAACAGAAATCATTGCGACCTTGGATGCGGCTCGTCAGAAATACCCAAGCAAGGAAATTGTTGCAGTCTTCCAACCGCATACCTTTACAAGAACAATCGCTTTGTTGGACGAATTTGCCCACGCTTTGAACCAAGCGGATGCAGTTTACCTAGCGCAAATTTATGGATCTGCTCGTGAAGTAGACCATGGTGATGTTAAGGTAGAAGACCTAGCCAATAAAATCAATAAGAAACACCAAGTTATCACTGTTGAAAATGTTTCTCCACTCCTAGACCATGACAATGCTGTTTACGTCTTTATGGGAGCAGGAGATATCCAAACCTATGAATATTCATTCGAGCGTCTCTTGTCTAACCTGACAAGCAATGTTCAATAGGAAGTTCTCATGGAAATTCCAATTAAAATCATTCGGGCAAGTAAGTCTGATTTAACTGAGATAGAGGCACTTCAGGCCTCATCTTTTCCAGCTGAAAAGCAGCAACCTTCCCATATTTTAGAAGAAAGTATCCGTAAGTGTGCGGATACCTTTCTTCTAGCTAGGGATGAAAATCAGCTTCTGGGCTATGTTCTAGGCGATCCTCAGCCACATAATCCGCAATGTCTAGAAATGCATTCTTTAGTCATTGACTCTGGCTATCAGAGACAGGGCTTGGGCACGCTTCTTCTTGCAGCCTTGAAAGAGGTGGCGGTTGAGCTGGATTACAAAGCTATTCGTTTGAAGAGTCCTGATGAGTTGCTATCCTATTTTGAAATGAACGGTTTTATTGATGAAGAAACTTCCCTTTATGCAGCTAGTCAAGGTTTTAGTATGATTTGGTTTAATCCCTTTTATCTGGAGGCACAATGAAAATCAGGAAAGCAAGATTAGAAGATTTAGATCGTATCGTTGAGATTGAACTAGAAAATTTCTCACTTGAAGAAGCCATTCCTCGCTCGGTTTTTGAAGCTCATTTGCGAAAAATTCAGACCTCGTTTCTGGTTGCAGAAAAAGAAGGCAGAATCATGGGGTATATAGAAGGGCCAGTTGGACCATACCGCCATCTGCAAGATCAGTCTTTTACAGAAGAGATAGAAGATTATAGTCATGAGCCGAGTGGTTATATCTCTGTGACCTGTCTTTCTATTGCCAAGGAAGCACAGGGCCTTGGACTTGGTCAAAAATTATTAACAGCCTTGAAAGAGTTGGCTCTTGAACACGAAAGAGAAGGTATTAACCTAACCTGTCATGACTATCTCATCGCCTACTACGAAAAACATGGATTTGTCAATGAAGGCCGGTCTCAGTCAACCTTTGCAGGGGAAACCTGGTATGATATGGTCTGGGAAGCTAAAAAATAAGCGAGAAAAGCATGCTAGGTTGCTTTTCTTTCGTTTTTAAGATATAATATTATGGATTGTCAACGAGGAGGATAAACTTTTGAGTGAAAAAACAAGAGAAGACGAAAAATTAAGCTTTAAAGAGCAAATTTTACGTGATTTAGAGAGAGTAAAAAAACAAGATAGAAGTGAGCAAGAAAACGAGATTACAAGTTTTGAAACTCCTTTATCTCAAGAAGATTCAGTAGATCCTTCAACTCAGGAACATGAACCTTCAGCAGAAGAGTTGATGGCTAATTCTCTTTCTGTTGTGGATCAAATATTAAAGAATGCTCCTGGTGTTCCATCATGTTCTAATAATATTTCGGATGAAATTGCAGGAAATGAAGAAGTTGCAGAACCTAAAATTGAAGCGGTAGTTGAACCAGTAGAACCTGTTTTCGAGCCAGTTCAACCAAAAGTAGAACCTGTAAAACTTAACGAAGACAAAGAATTTAACGAGATTCCAACAAAGGTTGCGGTGTCGTATAAAACAAGTAGACAACAGGAAGAAGTTAGTACTCCTGCAGTGGATAATGAGCTATCTGAGTTAGCTGAATCGGCAGATAGCCTAGGTTCAGTTCCTAGACGTAGTCGCCGTGAGACAGTTAAACCAGTTAAGAAGAAAAAATCACATTTGAAGGCATTCTTCATTTCTCTACTGATTTTCCTAGCCTTGATTTCGGCAGGTGGTTACTTCGGTTATCAGTATGTTCAGTCATCCTTGCTACCTGTTGATGCAAATTCTAAGGAATATGTGACTGTTCAAATTCCAGAAGGAGCCAATGTCCAAGAAATCGGATCAACTCTTGAGCATTCTGGTGTGATTAAACACGGTGTGATTTTTGCTTTCTATGCAAAATATAAGAATTATTCAGATTTGAAGGCTGGATATTACAATTTGCAAAAGAGCATGAGTACAGAGGACATCATTAAGGAACTGCAAAAAGGTGGTACACCTGAACCTCAGGCTCCATCTCTTGCAAACTTGACAATTCCAGAAGGATATACCATTGATCAAATCGCCCAAGCTGTAGGCCAATTACAAGGTGAATTTAAAGAACCTTTGACAGCGGAAGCTTTCTTGGCTAAAGTGCAAGATGACAACTTTATCAGTCAAGAAGTTGCTAAATATCCAAACCTACTCGAAAGCTTGCCAACGAAAGAAAGTGGAGCTCGTTACCGTTTGGAAGGTTATCTTTTCCCAGCGACCTACTCTATCAAGGAAAGCACAACTATTGAAAGCTTGATTGATGAGATGCTGGCAGCTATGGATAAGACCTTGACTCCGCACTATAGTGCAATTAAGTCTAAGAACTTGACAGTCAATGAATTGCTAACAATTGCTTCACTGGTTGAAAAAGAAGGGGCTAAGACTGAAGACCGTAAGTTGATTGCGGGTGTTTTCTACAACCGTTTGAATCTTGGTATGCCACTTCAAAGCAATATTGCAATCTTGTATGCCCAAGGGAAACTTGGTCAAAATATCAGCCTAGCAGATGATGCTGGAATTGATACATCGATTAATTCACCATACAATGTTTATACAAAACCTGGTTTGATGCCTGGCCCAGTAGATAGTCCAAGTCAGGATGCGATTGAAGCAAGCATTAACCAAACAAAGAGTGAGAACCTCTACTTTGTAGCTAATGTTACAGATGGTAAAGTCTATTACGCAGTGACACAGGAAGAACATGACCGTAATGTAGCTGAACACGTCAATAGCAAGCTTACTCAAAATAGTAGTTCAAACTAAGACTACAAACATGAGAATCTCAGATAGAGATTCAATATTATCGAAGGAAAGTTGAGAAAAATGGCAGAAAAAACATATCCTATGACCCTTGAGGAAAAGGAAAAACTTGAAAAAGAATTAGAAGAATTGAAATTGGTCCGCCGTCCAGAAGTGGTAGAACGCATTAAGATTGCCCGTTCATACGGTGACCTTTCTGAAAACAGTGAATACGAAGCAGCTAAGGATGAACAAGCCTTTGTCGAAGGACAAATCTCTAGCTTGGAAACAAAAATCCGTTATGCTGAAATCGTCAATAGTGACTCAGTTGCCCAAGACGAAGTAGCGATTGGTAAAACAGTCACTATCCAAGAAATTGGTGAGGACGAAGAAGAAGTTTATATTATCGTAGGTTCAGCGGGTGCGGATGCCTTTGCAGGTAAAGTTTCAAATGAAAGCCCAATTGGACAAGCCTTGATTGGCAAGAAAACAGGTGATACAGCAACAATTGAAACACCTGTTGGTAGCTATGATGTAAAAATCTTGAAGGTTGAAAAAACAGCCTAATGATTAAAAGGAGTAAAAAGAGGGAAAAATCCTTCTTTGCTCCTTTTTAGGTTTAAAAAGAATTGGAGACTATATGAGTTCAAAGAAGAAAAAAAACAAGATGGAGCGTGGTCTGACTAATCGTCACGTGCAGGTTATGGCCATTGCGGGAACAATCGGAACAGGACTCTTTTTGGGAGCAGGTCGTTCTATTAGCCTTACAGGTCCTTCCATTGTACTGATTTATATGATTACTGGGGCTTTCATGTTCCTTATGATGCGTGCGGTTGGGGAAATGCTCTACCAAGACCCTGAGCAACATACCTTTATCAACTTTATCACGCGCCATTTGGGTAAGGGCTGGGGTTATTTCTCGGTTTGGTCCTACTGGCTATCCGTTGTCTTTATAGGTATGGCGGAAATCACTGCTATCTCTCACTATGTTCAGTTTTGGTTCCCTAGCTGGCCAAGTTGGATGATTGAGATTGGATTTTTGACCATTCTAGCCTTAGTCAATCTGATTGCGGTGAAGCTCTTTGGGGAAGTTGAGTTTTGGTTTGCGATGGTCAAGATTGTGGCTATTTTAGCTATGATTGCCACAGGAGTCTTTATGGTCTTGACAGGCTTTAAGACACCACATGGAGTAGCAAGTTTGGCCAATATCACCGACAATTTCTCCCTCTTCCCTAATGGTGGAGTGAACTTTGTCATGGCCTTTCAGATGGTTTTCTTTGCTTACCTCATGATTGAGTTTATCGGGGTAACAACTTCTGAAACCAAAAATCCACGTCAAGTCTTGCCAAAAGCCGTTAAGGAAATTCCTTTGCGTATCGCCTTTTTCTACGGTGGTGCCCTCTTAGCCATCATGGCTATCATTCCATGGCGTGAGCTTGCTTCTGCTGATTCTCCTTTTGTTACAGTATTTGAATTGGCAGGTATCAAGTGGGCAGCAGCCTTGATTAACTTCGTCGTTTTGACATCAGCAGCATCTGCTCTTAACTCAACCCTTTATTCAACAGGACGTCATTTGTACCAGATTGCTCATGATTCGCCAAATTCATTCTTAAAGGCTATTAAGGCAGATACTCTTTCTCGCCACAATGTGCCACAAAATGCCATCATCGCTTCAGCAATTTTGATTGCCCTAGCAGCCTTTATTAATGTCTTGCCAGGTGTGTCGGATGCCTTTGCCTTGATTACAGCATCATCATCCGGTGTCTATATCGCCATTTATATCTTGATTATGGTGGCTCACCTTAAATACCGCAAGTCACCAGACTTTATGGCGGATGGCTATCTTATGCCCCATTATCGTTTCCTAAATCCTTTAACCATGCTCTTCTTTGCCTTTGTCTTTGTAACCCTCTTTTTACAAGAGTCTACATTTGTAGGAGCAATTGGTTCAGCTATTTGGATTATCGGTTTCGGGATTTATAGTCAGTGGAAATTTAGAAAATAAATTTGAAACTCATCAACTTAGATTGGTGGGTTTTTGCTAGTTTGACAGTCTATTGAAATAAGACTATAATCAAGCTGTAACAGTATTTGAGGAGATTTAGATGTACTTTAGATTGGAAAATGAGGAATCACAGAAAGTCCAGGAAATAGGGAATCTGATTCGTGTTTATAACCGTTCAAAAAGAGAAGAAGCTGAAAGTGAGCCACTTAATCTTTATGTCGAAGATGAAAAGGGCAATCTCCTGGCAGGTTTGATAGCAGAGACTTTTGGAAATTGGCTAGAAATTGAGTATTTATTTGTAAAAGAGGAACTGAGAGGGCAAGGAATCGGTTCAAAGCTATTGCGGCAAGCAGAAACTGAAGCTAAGAATCGAAACTGTCGTTTTACTTTTGTCAATACTTACCAGTTTCAAGCTCCTGATTTTTATAAAAGGCATGGCTACAAGGAAGTCTTTGCTTTGCAAAACTATCCCTACACAGGAAAAAGATTTTATTACCAAAAAGATTTGTAAGGAGAATATGAAATCATAAAGCAAAGAGGGGGACTTGACATAAGTATGAAGGAGATTCTCGATAAATACCAGTTAAATCCTACAAATTGTGTCTTTCTAGGTGATAGTGAGGACAATACAATCGTAGCTGAGAAATTGGGAATCAAGGTCATAAGGTTAAGAAAAGAAGCGATGCCGTCGATATTTTGAAATCCTATATTTAAACTTAACACTCTCTATTTTGTGGTAGAGAGTTTTTTTTGTTAATAAAATTTTACAAAATGACATTTATAAATTGCGTTAGAGCTATGGCGAATGGGCTCAAAAAAAGTTTGAACAAGATATGGATGAACTGGAGAGTTGAGAATAGCTTGTTACTCTTTTCTCAATCCAGCTAAAATGTGATATAATAGTACTAATTTATTGGAATACATGAAAGTTCTTGAAAATTTTCATGTGTTTCTAGCTAAGGAAGTAGGAAAAGTATGTATCCAGATGATAGTTTGACATTGCACACGGACTTGTACCAGATTAACATGATGCAGGTTTACTTTGACCAAGGGATTCACAATAAAAAGGCGGTCTTTGAGGTTTATTTCCGCCAACAGCCTTTTAAAAATGGCTATGCAGTTTTTGCAGGTTTGGAAAGAATTGTGAATTATCTTGAAGACTTGCGTTTTTCAGATAGCGATATTGCCTATTTGGAGTCGCTGGGCTATCATGGGTCATTCTTGGACTATCTCCGCAATTTCAAGTTGGAGTTGACTGTTCGTTCTGCCCAAGAAGGGGACTTGGTTTTTGCTAATGAACCGATTGTGCAGGTGGAAGGCCCTCTAGCTCAATGTCAATTGGTCGAAACGGCTCTTTTGAACATCGTCAACTACCAGACCTTGGTGGCGACTAAGGCAGCTCGTATTCGTTCAGTCATTGAAGATGAACCCTTGATGGAGTTTGGGACACGTCGGGCTCAAGAAATGGATGCAGCTATCTGGGGAACACGCGCAGCGGTGATTGGTGGCGCCAATGGAACTAGCAATGTGCGTGCTGGTAAACTCTTTGATATTCCTGTCTTGGGGACTCACGCCCATGCCTTGGTACAGGTTTATGGTAACGACTATGAGGCCTTTAAGGCTTACGCTGCGACCCACAAAAACTGTGTCTTTCTTGTGGACACCTATGACACCCTTCGTATTGGTGTGCCAGCTGCCATTCAGGTGGCGCGTGAGCTGGGTAACCAGATTAACTTTATGGGTGTGCGGATTGACTCAGGGGATATTGCCTACATTTCTAAGAAAGTCCGTCAGCAACTGGACGAGGCTGGATTTACAGATGCTAAGATTTATGCTTCTAATGATCTAGATGAAAATACCATCCTCAACCTCAAGATGCAAAAGGCCAAGATTGATGTCTGGGGTGTGGGAACTAAGCTGATTACAGCCTATGACCAGCCAGCTCTTGGTGCAGTTTATAAGATTGTGGCCATTGAAGATGAAAATGGGAACATGCGCAATACCATCAAGCTGTCAAATAATGCTGAAAAAGTGTCTACACCAGGTAAGAAGCAGGTGTGGCGCATTACCAGTCGTGAAAAAGGCAAGTCAGAGGGTGACTACATCACTTATGATGGTGTTGATGTGAGTGACATGACAGAAATCAAGATGTTCCATCCGACTTACACCTACATCAAGAAGACCGTTCGTAATTTTGACGCTGTTCCTCTCTTAGTGGATATCTTCAAAGACGGAAAATTGATTTACAATCTGCCTAGCTTGACTGAGATTCAGGATTATGCTCGTAAGGAATTTGACAAGCTTTGGGATGAATACAAGCGTGTGCTCAATCCGCAGCATTATCCAGTGGATTTGGCGCGTGATGTATGGCAAGACAAGATGGACTTGATTGACAAAATGCGCAAGGAAGCCCTTGGTGAAGGAGAAGAAGAATGAGTTTGCAAGAAACGATTATCCAAGAGCTGGGTGTCAAACCAGTGATTGATGCCCAGGAAGAAATCCATCGTTCCATTGATTTTTTAAAAAGATATCTGGAAAAACATCCCTTCCTAAAAACTTTTGTACTAGGAATTTCTGGAGGACAAGACTCAACCTTAGCAGGTCGATTGGCTCAATTAGCTATGGAAGAACTGCGTGCAGAAACTGGAGATGACAGCTACAAATTTATCGCTGTCCGCCTGCCTTATGGAGTGCAAGCTGATGAAGCAGATGCTCAAAAAGCCCTAGCCTTTATCCAGCCAGATGTCAGTTTAGTGGTGAATATCAAGGAATCTGCAGATGCCATGACAGTTGCGGTCGAAGCAACAGGTAGTCCTGTTTCAGACTTTAACAAGGGAAATATCAAGGCTCGTTGCCGTATGATTGCTCAGTATGCCCTTGCTGGTTCCCATAGCGGAGCGGTCATTGGGACAGACCATGCTGCGGAAAATATCACAGGTTTCTTTACCAAGTTTGGTGATGGTGGTGCGGATATTCTCCCTCTTTACCGTCTTAATAAACGCCAAGGAAAACAACTCTTGAAGGAACTTGGTGCAGACCCAGCCCTTTATGAAAAAATCCCAACGGCAGATCTAGAAGAAGATAAACCAGGTCTAGCTGACGAAGTGGCCCTCGGAGTCACTTATGAAGAGATTGACGACTACCTAGAAGGCAAAACAATCAGCCCAGAAGCCCAAGCGACTATCGAAAACTGGTGGCACAAAGGCCAACACAAACGCCACCTACCAATCACCGTATTCGATGACTTTTGGGAGTGAAAACCTCCAGTGGAGGTTTTCAGCCTCTCGCCTTGAAATAAGAAAGCGAGAGAAGGTCCGGCAACTCACAGAGTTCGATTTCGTCGTCTCACCCCCGCAACGATGACTAGGTTTGAAAAAGCTTGCTAGAGCGCATTTCAAACCAGACAGCGACTGCGTCAAGGAACTAGATGAACAACTTGTTTTTTAGTTGTTACTGAGTTTAGTCTTTTTACCCCGAGCACGGAAACAAGTAAGCGAAGAAGGTCCGGGGGACCTTTTTAGCTTATTACCTTGAAATTCAAAAGCAAAACAAGTTTCAATGGAGATTGGACATAGAATCATCTATCAGAAAGCGAGGTAGCGTCATGAAAGCAATCGGTACGCAAATATTACAGACAGATCGTTTAATCTTGCGAAGATTTTTGGAAAGTGATGCAGAAGCCATGTTTCAGAATTGGGCTTCGTCCGCTGAAAATCTAACCTACGTCACTTGGGATCCTCATCCTGATGTCAAGGTGACTCGAAATTCGATTCGCAATTGGGTTGCCTCCTATGCCAATCCCAACTATTACAAATGGGCCATTTGCCTGAAAGACAACCCAGAGCAAGTGATTGGAGATATCAGCATTGTTGCAATAGATGAGAACGATTCTTCTTGTGAAATAGGCTATGTGCTTGGCAAGGCTTACTGGGGATATGGGATTATGACAGAAGCCTTGAAAGCTGTCTTGGACTTCTGTTTTACTCAAGTAGGCTTTCAAAAAGTCAAGGCACGTTATGCCAGTCTCAACCCAGCTTCTGGTCGTGTCATGGAGAAGGCTGGAATGTCCTATCTAAAGACTATTACCAATGGTGTAGAGAGAAAAGGCTATCTTGCGGACCTTATTTATTATCAGATAAGTAGGGAAGACTAGTGAATTTTCTTTTCTGTTTCCATCAAAGTCAGACTTTGTCTGGCTTTTTTTGCAACATTTTATACATAACCTGATTAAATTCCTATTTTTTCCTATCATTGTCCCTGTTTTTTCTTGAGTTTTGGGGCTATAATAGTCCTATCAAATCAAAGAATGGAGGAAGGCAATGGATAATATAATCTTTTTTATCAGTGTTTTTCTTGCTGGAATTCTTTCCTTCTTTTCTCCTTGTATTTTACCCTTGTTACCAGTCTATGCAGGGGTCTTGTTGGATGACAAAGATGGTGCTCAGGCTTCTAGTGGCAAATTTTCAATCTCAGTTGTCAGTTTATTGCGAACTCTGGCCTTTATAGCGGGTATTTCTTTTATCTTTATCTTACTGGGCTATGGAGCTGGTTTTTTAGGCAATTTGCTGTATGCTTCTTGGTTTCAGTATGTGACGGGTGCGGTTATCATTCTTTTAGGCTTGCACCAGATGGAAGTCTTACATTTTCAGGGACTCTACAAGGAAAGAAGGCTACAATTAAAGAGACAGGGGCAAAAGGGTAAGGGCTATAGTCAGGCATTTTTACTGGGGTTAACCTTTAGTTTTGCTTGGACGCCATGTGTGGGGCCGGTTCTTGGCTCTGTTTTGGCTTTAGCGGCTTCAGGTGGCTCAGGTGCTTGGCAGGGAGCTGGTCTCATGTTAATCTATACGCTGGGTCTAGCACTACCATTTTTGGTTCTAGCTCTTGCCTCCAGCTATGTTTTGAAACATTTCCGAAAACTTCATCCCTACCTTGGAACCCTCAAAAAAGTAGGTGGTTTCCTCATTATCGTGATGGGAATCTTGGTGCTTTTGGGAAATGCTTCCATTTTGACTACATTATTTGAATAGAGAGGAAGAAGAAATGAAAAAATGGCAAACATGTCTCCTTGGAGTCGGCTCAATCTGTTGCTTGGCAGCCTGTTCTGCTAAAAATATGTCAGACGAATCTACTATGAAGGAGCAAACAAAAACAGAACAAGTCAGTGCGCAAACTGCGACTAAAGGTCAGGAAGTTGCTGATTTTGAACTGACGGGAGTAGATGGCAAGACTTATCGTTTATCTGATTATAAGGGTAAGACAGTCTATCTTAAATTCTGGGCTTCTTGGTGTTCCATCTGTCTAGCCAGTCTTCCAGATACGGATGAAATCGCTAAAGATGCTGGTGATGATTATGTGGTCTTGACAGTGGTGTCTCCTGGTCACAAGGGTGAACAAGCAGAAGCAGACTTTAAGAACTGGTACAAGGGCTTGGATTATAAAAATATTTCAGTTCTAATTGATCCATCAGGCAAACTTTTGGAAAGTTATGGTGTCCGTTCTTATCCAACTCAAGCCTTTATAGACAAGGAAGGCAAGCTGGTTAAAACGCAACCTGGTTTTATGGACAAGGATATGATTTTAAAAACATTGAAAGAAATGGGGTAGCGAAAGGTCATGAATGATAAAGTAAAATTGTTTGTTTTGGCAGGAATCTTTTTCCTAGCCATAAGCGGTTTCTATTTTCTGTTGATGCGAAATGCAGGGCAGACAGATAGCTCGCAAATTGAGAAAGCATCAGTTAGCCAAGGAGGAAAAACAGTGAAAAAAACAGAAGTGAGTAAAGATGCAGACTTGCACGAAATTTATCTGGCTGGAGGTTGTTTCTGGGGAGTGGAGGAATACTTCTCACGCGTTCCCGGGGTGACAGATGCCGTATCAGGCTATGCAAATGGTAGAGGGGAAACAACCAAGTACGAGTTGATTAACCAAACAGGACATGCGGAAACTGTCCATGTTACTTATGATGCCAATCAAATTTCTCTCAAGGAAATCCTGCTTCATTATTTCCGCATTATCAATCCAACCAGCAAAAATAAACAAGGAAATGATGTAGGAACCCAGTACCGTACTGGTGTTTATTACACAGATGACAAGGATTTAGAGGTGATTAACCAAGTCTTTGATGAGGTGGCTAAGAAATACGATCAACATTTAGCAGTTGAAAAGGAAACCTTGAAGAATTTTGTAGTGGCTGAGGATTACCACCAAGACTATCTCAAGAAAAATCCAAATGGCTACTGCCATATCAATGTCAATCAGGCAGCCTATCCCGTCATTGATGCCAGCAAATATCCCAAACCAAGTGACGAGGAATTGAAAAAGACTTTGTCACCTGAGGAGTATGCAGTTACCCAGAAAAATCAAACAGAACGGGCTTTTTCAAACCGCTACTGGGATAAATTTGAATCTGGTATCTATGTGGATGTGGCAACTGGCGAACCCCTCTTTTCATCAAAGGACAAGTTTGAGTCTGGTTGTGGCTGGCCTAGTTTTACCCAACCTATCAGTCCAGATGTTGCCACCTATAAGGAAGATAAGTCTTACAATATGACACGCATGGAAGTGCGGAGCCGAGTTGGAGATTCTCACCTTGGCCATGTCTTTACGGATGGACCACAGGACAAGGGTGGCTTGCGCTACTGTATTAATAGTCTCTCTATCCGCTTTATTCCCAAAGATCAAATGGAAGAAAAAGGATATGCTTATTTACTAGATTATGTTGATTAAGAGGGCTTTCCTAAGCAGTTAGAGGAGAATTTTGCTATACTGATACTAGTAAGTGGCAAAGGAGAGAAGCATGACCTATAGAATCTTAATCGTAGAAGATGAATATCTGGTAAGACAAGGCTTGACTAAACTGGTCAATGTAGCAGCCTACGATATGGAAATCATCGGTCAGGCTGAAAATGGAAGGCAGGCTTGGGACTTGATCCAAAAACAGGTGCCAGATATTATTTTAACCGATATCAACATGCCTCAGCTGAATGGCATCCAGTTAGCCAGTCTGGTACGAGAAACCTATCCTCAGGTTCATTTGGTCTTTTTAACAGGCTACGATGATTTTGATTATGCCTTGTCTGCTGTCAAACTAGGTGTGGATGACTACCTGCTCAAGCCCTTTTCTCGTCAGGATATTGAGGAAATGTTGGGGAAAATCAAGAAAAAGTTGGATAAGGAAGAAAAGGAAGAGCAGTTACAAGATCTATTGACTGATAAGTTTGAAGGAAACATGGCTCAGAAAATCCAGTCTCATCTTGATGACAGCCAATTTAGTTTAAAGTCTTTGGCCAGTGACTTGGGTTTTAGCCCGACTTATCTGAGTTCTTTGATTAAGAAAGAGTTGGGCCTCCCTTTTCAGGATTATCTGGTGAGAGAACGTGTCAAACAAGCCAAGCTCTTGCTTCTAACTACAGATCTAAAGATTTATGAGATCGCAGAGAAGGTTGGTTTTGAAGATATGAACTATTTTACCCAACGTTTTAAACAGATTGCAGGTGTGACACCTCGTCAGTTTAAGAAGGGAGAAGGCCGATGAAGCGTTCTTCTCTCCTAGTCAGAATGGTTATTTCCATCTTTCTTGTCTTTCTCATTCTCCTAGCTCTGGTTGGGACTTTCTACTATCGATCTAGTTCATCAGCCATTGAGGCTAGCATTGAGGGCAATAGCCAGACGACTATCAGCCAAACTAGCCACTTTATCCAGTCTTATATCAAAAAATTAGAAACCACCTCGACTAGTTTGACCCAGCAGGCAGATGTTTTATCCTATGCTGAGAATCCCAGTCAAGAAAAGGTCAAGGGAATTCGAGATCTATTTTTGACTATTTTGAAGGCAGACCAAGATTTGAAAGCTGTTGTACTGGTCACCAAATCCGGTCAGGTCATTTCTACCGATGATAGTGTGCAGATGAAAACTTCCTCTGATATGATGGCTGAGGATTGGTACCAAAAGGCCATTCATCAGGGGGCTAAGCCTGTTTTGATACCAGCTCGTAAATCGGACAGTCAGTGGGTTATTTCTGTTACTCAGGAACTTGTTGATTCAAAGGGAGCCAATCTGGGTGTGCTTCGTTTGGATATTTCCTACGAAACTCTGGAAGCCTATCTCAATCAACTTCAGTTGGGGCAGCAGGGCTTTGCCTTTATCATCAATGAAAACCATGAATTTGTTTATCATCCTCAACACACTGTTTATAGTTCGTCTAGCGAAATGGAGGCTATGAAACCCTACATTGAGACAGGGCAGGGCTATACTCCAGATCACAAATCCTACGTCAGTCAGGAAAGGATTGCTGGAACTGATTGGACGGTGCTTGGTGTGTCTTCGTTGGAGAAGTTAGACCAGGTTCGGAGTCAACTCATGTGGACCTTGCTTGGAGCCAGTGTCACATCTCTTCTTGCCTGTCTCTGCTTGGTGTGGCTTAGTCTTAAACGCTGGATTGCTCCTCTGAATGACTTGAGAGAAACCATGCTGGAGATTGCTTCTGGTAATCAGAATCTTCGTGCCAAGGAAACTGGTGCCCATGAACTGAGAGAAGTGACTCGTCAGTTCAATGCCATGTTGGATCAGATTGATCAGCTGATGACGGATATTCGCAGGCAGGAAGAGACGACCCGTCAGTACCAACTTCAAGCCTTGTCAAGCCAGATTAATCCGCATTTCCTCTATAATACCTTGGACACTATTATCTGGATGGCTGAATTTCAGGATAGTCAGCGTGTGGTGCAGGTGACCAAGTCCTTGGCTACCTACTTCCGCTTGGCGCTCAATCAGGGTAAAGATTTGATTTGCCTGTCTGACGAAATCAACCATGTCCGCCAGTATCTCTTTATCCAGAGACAACGCTATGGAGATAAGCTAGAATATGAGATTGATGAAAATCCTGCCTTTGATCAGCTAGTTTTGCCCAAGCTGGTCCTACAACCCTTGGTAGAAAATGCCCTTTACCATGGAATCAAGGAGAAAGAAGGTCAGGGTCATATTAGAGTCTCTGTCCAGAAACAGGATTCAGGATTGGTCATCCGCATTGAGGATGATGGAGTTGGCTTCCAAAATCCTAGCGATAGTAGTCAGAGTCAGCTCAAACGTGGAGGAGTAGGTCTTCAAAATGTTGACCAACGCCTCAAACTTCATTTTGGAGAAGATTATCAGATGAAGATTGATTCTGCACCTTGCAAAGGAACGACGGTTGAAATATACATAAATAGAATAGAAACTAGCTAACTCCCAGTCAATTCTGGGAGTTTTATGCGTAATTGGGCAAGCTTTCTAGGTTGTCTATCTTGCTAAAAATAAGAAAAAACGATATGATAGATAATGACAAAAGAGGTATCAATTATGAAGGAAAAAGACATTCAAAGAGAAACAAGCCAGATTGTAAAAGATGTATTAGAAAAGGCCAATTTGAAGCAAGGATCTATCTTTGTTTTGGGCCTTTCTTCTAGTGAAGTGATAGGTGGTCAGATTGGCAAGGAATCCAGCCAAGAAATTGGGGAAATCATTGTGAAGACCATTCTAGACATCCTAGAGGAAAAAGGAATTCATCTAGCCGTTCAAGGTTGTGAACATGTCAATCGGGCCCTCGTTGTTGAACGTCAGGTTGCAGAGCAGTTTGGTCTGGAAATCGTCAGTGTCCTTCCTACCCTTCATGCAGGAGGTTCAGGTCAGTTGGCAGCCTTCAAGTTTATGCAAGATCCAGTTGAGGTTGAATTTATCAAGGCTCATGCTGGATTGGATATCGGAGACACTGCAATTGGTATGCATGTCAAGCATGTTCAGGTTCCGATTCGCCCTCTTTTGAGAGAAATTGGGCATGCCCATGTAACGGCTCTTGCTAGCCGTCCAAAATTAATTGGAGGTGCGCGTGCGCACTATCCGCAAGATTCTATTAGAAAGTCATAAGAATGAGAAAAACAAAACAACAACTTGAAAAAATTACTAAATATTCCATTCGCAAGTTAACTGTTGGGGTTGGTCCTGTAGCCATCGGGGCCTTCCTTTTTGGTGCAAGTGCCCTTTCAGTAGATAAGGTACAAGCCAATGAAGTTGGTGGAGCTCATAGCGTTCATTACCGTTATTTGGCGGAGCAGGAATTGACCGAGTCTGAAAAAGCCTTAATTCACCATGAAGTCCCTTCGGAGTTTCAAGAGGATGATATTATCTATGCAGTGTATCGAAAGAAAGCTAGTACCTACCAAGAACTTCCTTATACAGGGAGTAAAGAATTAGCCTTGGCTGGTATAGGGTTGGCTACGGCTTCTTTGGCTGTTTTATTAATCTCTAAAAAACATCGTGGTAAGGTGCTTGGTGTCTTATTAATTAGTTCGATTGGTGCAAGCAACTTTGTTCCTTTCACCACATTTGCGTTTGAAAATAAAGAATTGCTTTCTTATAACCAAACTATTTCGGCTTCTACACATGAAGGTTTGGCTGAAGGGATTATCCACATTGATGGCTATGAATACATTGGATACTTCAAGGAAGCAGAACTCCATCCATCAAGGCCAGCTTCAGCTGAGAAGCCTCAGTTGCCAGTAGAAAAGCAAAGTGCAAATGAAATTGATAAGACAGAAGTAGTTCAAGAAAAACCAGTTTCTGAGAAACCTCAGTCAAGACTGGAAGAGAGCTTGGTAGATATTCCTTTTGAAACAGTCACAAGCCCAGATACCAATCTAGCAGAAGGACAGACTCGTATCGTCACAGCTGGAGTAAATGGTCAGCGTCGCATTGTAACCAAAGTATCGATGGTTAATGGTCAAGAAGTTAGAGAAGTCATCGAAGACCAAGTGGTTCAAAATCCTGTTTCGCAAGTCATTGCAGTCGGAACTAAGAAAGAAGAGCAACCTGCCCCAACTCCAGTACCACAAGCTGAACCAACGCATCAGGTAGCTAAAGGAACGCAAGAGGCAGGCAAAGAAGGTCAAGCCTTAACGCAACCAACCTTACCAGAGGCTCCAGTTGAAGCAAAAGGAACCCAAGAGGCAGGCAAAGAAGGTCAAGCTCTAACACAACCAGAACTACCAGAGGCTCCAGTTGAAGCAAAAGGAACCCAAGAGGCAGGCAAAGAAGGTCAAGCTCTAACACAACCAGAACTACCAGAGGCTCCAGTTGAAGCAAAAGGAACCCAAGAGGCAGGCAAGGAAGGTCAAGCTTTAACACAACCAACCTTACCAGAAGCTCCAATCGAAGTAAAAGGTACACAAGAGGAAGGTAAAACTGGCCAAGCCCTTGTACAAGAACAGTTACCTGAGTACAAAGTAACTGAGGGAGCGGTTACGAAAGAAACTACTACTGAGATTGACTATAAGACAGAAATTATCGAGGATCCAACCAAATATACGGATGAAGAAACTGTAGTTCAAGATGGAGAAAAGGGCAGTAAAATTACCAAAACGACTTATAAGACTCTCGAAGGTGTTGAGACTGACCAAGTTTTAAATACAACAACTACTGTTGTCAAAGAACCAGTCACTAAAAAAATAAGCCGTGGGACAAAACCAATTGAAGGAACTCTGGTGGAAGAAAGTCTTGAAAAGATTCCATTTAAGGAAGTTCTTAAAGAAGATGACCAACTGAAAAAGGGTGAAAGAGTTACTGTCCAAGAAGGAAAAGATGGGCAGAAAAAAGTTACCAAGACTTACAAAACTCTCAAAGGTTTAAAAACTGAAGAAGCACCTAAAATTGTGGAACAGGTTCTGGAGTTAGACCAAGATCGTATCGTCAAATTAGGAACTAAAAACTTTGAAAAACCAATCTTAAGTTTGTCACTTGTTGATGTTAATGATTTGAAACGATCATCTCAAATTCGTTATAATTTGGAAAATCCAAGTAAAGCAGCCATTAAATCTATCACTCTAACTCTGAAAAAAGGTGATGAGATTGTGAAGACCTTGAATGTTTCACCAGAAGATCTAACAGCTTCTGTGACAGAACTACAGTACTATAAAGATTATAAACTTGAAACGAAGATGGTTTATGACCGTGGTGAGGGTGATGAGGAAGAAGTTCTGAAAGAAGAACCTCTAAGAATTGACCTCAAAAAAGTTGAAATCAAAAACATCAAAGAAACAAGCTTGATGAGTGTGGATGCTGACGGTAATGAAACAGATACTAGTTTGCTGACAGAAAAACCAGCTGATCTTGCTCCGCTTTATTTACGAGTGACCACTCATGATAACAAAATAACAAGACTTGCTGTTGACAAGATTGAAGAAGTAGAAAAAGACGGAAAAACTTTATACAAAGTCACTGCCAAAGCACCTGATTTGATTCAACGGAATGCTGACAACACACTTAGCGAAGAGTATGTCCATTACTTTGAAAAACAAAAAGCACACGATGGTGATGTATATTATAGCTTTAACGACCTAGTAACGGCTATGAAAGCTAATCCAAGTGGTACCTTTAAACTTGGTGCAGATTTGAATGCAGCAAATGTACCAACTCCGAATAAACAATATGTACCTGGTAAATTTAGCGGAACTTTAACAAGTGTTGACGGTAAACAATATACCATTCATAATATGGCTCGTCAGTTATTCGATAACGTTGAAGGCGGTACAGTTAAAAACATTAACTTAGGTAATGTTAATATTAATATGCCTTGGATTGAAAATATTTCCGCACTATCAAGAGTAATTAAAAATGCCACAGTTGAAAATGTTAAGGTAACTGGTAGTATCCTTGGTAAAGATGGTATTGCTGGTATCGTAAATAAAGGAGATACTGGTGGACTTCTTAAAAATGTTGCTTTCATCGGTAAACTAACAGGTGTCGGTAATAAAGGTTGGGATCTTGGTGGTATCGCCGGAGAACTTTGGCGTGGTAATATTAAACATGCATACGTAGATGCTGATATTGTTGCAGATAGAGCACGTGTTGGTGGACTTGTCGCTAGAACCGATAACGGTTCTGATCCTAATGGTATTGATAAATACGCTTCTGTTCGTAACGCTGTTACTAAAGGAACTATTGATGTGAAGAACCCTGTTGAGGTAGGTGGTTTCATTAGTAAAAACTGGACATGGGGGCGTGTTGCTGACACAGTTTCAATGATGAAAGTCAAAAACGGTGAAGAATTCTACGGTTCTAGAGATTTAGAAGCAGAAGGTGGATATTACACAAAAAACTGGATTGAAAGAAACTACGTTGTTAAAGATGTGAGTGAAGGTTCTCACTCATTTAACGGTTCTCGTAGTAATCGAATCCAAGAAATCAGCCTAGAAGATGCAAATAAAAAAATAGAATCATTCGGAATTACAGCTGATAAGTTTGAAATTAAACCTCTTGTTGAAGATGCACTTAATAACGTAAAACCAAAAACAGATACTTATAAAGATACTCAAGATTATGACGCATCTCGCGAACTTGCTTATCGTAACATCGAAAAACTTCAACCATTCTACAATAAAGAATGGATTGTCAACCAAGGGAACAAGATTCCTGCAGATTCTAAATTACTAACTACTGAAGTTTTATCTGTTACAGGTATGAAAGATGGACAATTTGTGACCGACTTATCAGATGCTGATCATATTATGATTCATTACGCTGATAAGACGAAAGAAATTAAAGATATTACACAAAAAGAATCTAAGGTTCAACAAGTTCGTGAATATAGTATTGAAGGATTAGGTGATATTGTCTATACACCAAATATGGTTGTTAAAGATAGGACACAATTGATCAGCGATATCAAAGCTAAATTAGCTTCTGTTGAACTTGATTCAGATGAAGTTCGTAAGATTAATAACAATCCTAAGATGTTATACATGGAAGAAAGCTTTAAAGAAGTTAAAGATAATCTTGATGCTTTAGTTAAAGCTTTAGTTGAAAATGAAGACCATCAATTAAATACGGACGAAGCAGCTAAACGTGCATTGATTAAAAAAGTTGAAGATAACAAAGCTAAAATCATGTTAGCTCTGGCTTACTTAAACCAATACTATGGAATTAAATTTGACGGATTAAATATCAAAAATATGATGACCTTCAAACCTGATTTCTACGGTAAGAACGTTAACGTACTTGATAGATTAATCAGCTTCGCTTCAAATGGTAACAACCTAAAAGGTGATCAATCACATGATGCATTTAACAGAGCTCTTGCAAGTGCTACTGGTAAAGCTAACTTACACGAATTCCTGAAGTACAACATGGAATTATTCACTAGTGAAACAGATATGAATACTTGGTTCAAGAATAACATTGCAGATAACGCTTATGTTGTTGAGAAACAATCATCAAATCCAGATTTCGCTAATAAGAAACATAAATTATATGAAGTAATTAATAATGGACATCACGGACGTTATATTCTACCACTTCTGAACCTGAAGAAAGCGCATATGATCTTAATTACAACCTATAATACCATTGCGTTTAGTTCATTTGAGAAATACGGTAAGAATACGGCAGAAGAACGTGAAGCATTCAAGAAGCAAGTTGATTTACGTGCGCAAGAACAAATCAATTATTTAGACTTCTGGTCAAGACTTGCTGCTGATAATGTACGAAATAATCTTCTTAAGAGTGAAAATATGGTACCATCTGCAATTTGGGATAACCATGATGTACCAGGTTTGGGATGGGTTGACCGTATGGGACATACGAAGAAAGGCGATTTTGCTCCAATTCGTGAATTCTATGGTCCGACTGATAAGTGGCACGGATACAATGGAATGGGTGCATACGCTTATATCTTCCAAAATCCACAACCACAAGAGGCCGTATATTACATCATCTCTAGCATGATTAGTGATTTTGGTACATCTGCATTCACTCACGAAACAACTCACATCAATGACCGTATGGCCTACTTAGGAACATGGCGTCACCGTGAAGGAACAGACGTTGAAGCCTTTGCTCAAGGTATGTTGCAATCACCATCAGTTTCAAATCCAAATGGTGAATATGGTGCCTTAGGATTAAACATGGCTTACGAACGTCAAAATGATGGAAATCAAATTTACAACTATAATCCAAATGTGTTAAATAGTCGTGAGAAAATCGATCACTACATGAAGAATTACAATGAATCCATGATGATGCTTGATTACTTAGAAGCTGAGTCTGTAATCAAGAAAAATACTGGAACAAATGATAAGTGGTTCAAGAAGATCGATAAGAAATATCGTGAAAAAGCGGATCGCAATGGCTTAGTTGGTGAACCACACCAATGGGATTTAGTTCGTGATTTGAATGATGGCGAAAAGAATACGAAGCTGACAAGTATTGATCAACTGGTTGATGGAAACTTTGCAACGAAACATGGATTACCAGGAAATGGTCATTACCGTACTGAAGGATTTGATTCTGCTTATACTGTAGTAAATATGATGACAGGTATTTATGGTGGTAATACAAGTAAGAGTGCGGTTGGTTCAATCTCATTCAAACATAATACCTTCCGTATGTGGGGTTACTTCGGTTACCTAGACGGGTTCTTAGGTTATGCATCAAACAAATACAAACAAGAATCTAAAGCAGCAGGTAATGTAGGTCTTGGTGATGACTTTATTATTAATAAAGTTTCTAACGGCAAATTCCAAAGCTTAGAAGCATGGAAGAAAGCATGGTATCATGAAGTACACGAAAAAGCCCAAAGAGGTTTTGTTGAAATTGAAATCGATGGTCAAAAGATTTCAACTTACGCACAACTTCAGACCTTATTTGATGCAGCGGTCGAAAAAGACCTTCAAGGTAATGATTTCAAGAATACTGTAGATCTTAAATGGAAGGTTTACAAACAACTCTTGCAAAAATCAGATGGATTTGCTGGTGATTTATTCACTAAAGCATAATCAATAGTAAGAAAATAATAAAAAGGTAGATCAGCTTTGTCTGAATCTGCCTTTTTATGCTATACTTGAAATATGCATAGAAAAACAGTGATTGATTTTAGGGCTTTGGGGGAGAGATACATCTTTACCCAGTCTATTAAAGAGTTAAAAACGAGAAATGTAGCAGAAGTGGCAGATTTGCTGGCACAAGTGGAAAGCTACCAAGAGCAAGGCTATTATGTGGTGGGCTATGTCAGCTACGAGGCTGCACCTGCTTTTGAGGAGAAATTAGCAGTTCATAAAGCTCCTTTACTGGGAGAGTACCTGCTATATTTTACAGTTCATGACAGCGTAGAAACATCCCCTATTCCTCTGACTTATGATGAGGTTGATTTGCCTTCAAATTGGCAGGAAGTAACGTCTGCAGAGGATTATGAAAAGGCGATTGCCCAGATTCATCATCATTTGCGGCAGGGGGACACCTACCAGGTCAACTACACCGTACAACTAAAACAAGACTTAAGTGCCAATCCTTTTGCCATCTACAATCGTATGGTAGTAGAGCAGGAGGCGGGCTACAATGCTTATGTTGAACATGACGAGATGGCAGTGATTTCCATGAGTCCAGAGCTCTTTTTTGAGCAAAATGACCGTGAGTTGACAACGCGACCAATGAAGGGAACGACTCAGCGTGGAGTGACTGACCAAGAAGACTTGGAGCAGGCCAGTTGGTTGGAACAGGATCCCAAAAATCGCTCTGAAAATATGATGATTGTGGACCTCTTGCGCAACGATATGAACCGTATTTCTGAAGTGGGAAGTGAACATGTGGAGCGTCTCTGCCAAGTGGAACAGTATTCAACTGTTTGGCAGATGACTTCGACTGTCAAGAGTCGGTTGCGAGAGGAAATTGACCTTGTTGAAATCTTCCGTTCTCTTTTTCCTTGCGGTTCCATAACGGGAGCACCGAAAATTGCGACTATGGAGATTATCAAGGACTTGGAGCCACAACCGCGTGGAGTCTACTGCGGAACCATTGGTTTCCTGCTTCCAAATGGGCGACGAATTTTTAATGTTGCTATTCGGACCATTCAACTCTACAAGGAGCAAGCTATCTATGGAGTTGGCGGAGGCATTACATGGGATAGCACTTGGGAGTCTGAATACCGCGAGGTTCATCAAAAGGCAGCAGTTCTCTATCGTAAACAAGCTCGTTTCAAACTGATTACTACAGGGAAAATCAGCCAGAAGAACTTGCTGCTTGAGAATCAACATATAGAAAGGCTGAGAAAAGCTAGTCGGTATTTTGCCTTTCCATTTGATTCAGAAAACTTGAAACAAAAGATAGAGGAGGAGTGTCAGGCTTGTGATGCTAATCAAGATTACCGCTTGCGTATTTCTCTCAGCAAGTCTGGAGAGATAGAAGTCGAACGCCGAGTATTAACACCCCTCAGTCCAAGTTTTTGTCAGGCCAAACTTTGTCTGCAGGAAGCCAATTTGCAACAAGCCTTTACCTACTTCAAAACGACTCACCGACCGCATTTGAGCCTAGAGGAACAAGAGATCATTTATCATAATGTAAAAGGAGAACTTCTTGAAACCTCTATCGGAAATTTGGTTCTGAAAATCGATGGGAAACTCTATACACCGCCTATCCGACTTGGAATCTTGCCAGGAATTTATCGTCAGCATTTGCTGGAAATAGGACAGGCAGAAGAGAAAGTTTTGACCATAGAAGATTTGAAGGGAGCAGAAGCTATCTATGGCTGTAATGCAGTCAGGGGCTTGTATGAGTTGCAAGTGATAGTATTATGAGTTTTATCTATTAATAGCTTTTAGTATATATTAATACATATTTGTGTTATAATGTAACCGTAAACAATAAAAATTTAAAGGAGATTTTTGATGATGAAGTCAAAAACAGTTTTAGTGACAAGCTTAGCAGTTGCAACATTAGGTTTGGTCTCTCTTGTAGATACAAAAGGAGTTCTACCTCTTTCAGCGCAAACGGTGCAGGCTGACACACAAACTCTTACCCCAACGGCAAAATATTATATTATTCTTCCGAATGATGCAGAAATATTTAATAGATGGAAGGGAACTGTTAATATTCCTATTATTGGGGCTACAAAAACTACTCCAGAATTATCTTATTTCCAAGAATCCGATCGTAACTATATAGCTAATGAGAATAAGTCTGGTGCCAATTACATAGAGTGGAAAGGAACAGTAGAAGAGTTTAAAGAGGCCATTAAGAAGCTGACTGATAAAAAATCAACTACTTCAACTCCAAAAAAGGATGAAAAGCCAACACCAAAACCGGATGAAAAACCAAAGCCAACACCAAAACCAGATGAGAAGCCAACACCAAAACCTACAGTTCAGTCTGGTTGGTTAGGTTCATCCTATTATCAAGATGGTAAAAAAGTCACTAGTAAGTGGATTTTTGATAAAAAATATAATTCATTCTTCTATCTAGATGCATCAGGAAATTATGTCCAAAATGCCTGGGTAGGTAACTACTATCTCAAATCAGGCGGATACATGGCTAAAAGTGAGTGGATTTATGATAAGAACCATGGTTCATACTACTATCTAACATCCGAAGGTAGCTACGCTCGTAATACTTGGGTGGGTAATTACTACCTTAAATCAAATGGTAAGATGGCCAAAGGTGAGTGGGTTTATGATAAGAACTATGGTTCATATTACTATCTAACATCAGAAGGTAGCTATGCTCGCAATGCGTGGTCAGGCAATTATTATTTGAAGTCAAATGGTAAGATGGCTAAAGGTGAATGGATTTATGATAAGAACTATGGTTCATATTACTATCTAACATCCGAAGGTAGCTATGCTCGCAATGCGTGGTCAGGCAATTATTATTTGAAGTCAAATGGTAAGATGGCTAAGAGTGAGTGGGTTTACGATAAGAACTATGCTTCATATTACTATCTAACATCCGAAGGTAGCTACGCTCGTAATACTTGGGTAGGAAATTACTACCTCAAATCAAACGGTAAGATGGCTAAAAGTGAATGGGTTGATGGAGGTCGTTACTATGTAGGAGCTAATGGATTATGGGAAACCAAAGCATCAACCAATAGTGAATATTCTGCTGCTTTAGAAAAGGCAAAGAGTTATAACTCGTGGGCAAATATGTCTAAAAAACGCTTATATAAGCAATTAACTTCAAAATATGGAGAAAAATTTCAAAGTGATGCTGCACAATATGCCATCGATCATTTGAATGCAGATTATAAATCAAACGCCTTAGCTAAAGCAAAGAATTATCGAAAATGGTTTAAGGATTCGAAGTCAGCAATTTATAAGCAACTAGTTTCGCCTTATGGTGAAGAATTTACAGAAGAAGAAGCTAATTATGCAATTCAACATCTTGACGACTAATCATTTTAAATAAGTATTTTTACTTCAATTATCAAGTCAAGTTCAACAAAGTTTTTCCTCTGATTAAGAGAGTATTTTTCAAGCTGTTTGAGTGAACTCAAACAGCTTTTTTGCGGACTATAACCAAGTTCAAAATAGAAGGTTCTCCTATTGTCTTTTCACCCAGAACAGAATGGATTTTCCAATTTCAAAAAGGTGTTGGAGTTTATAGGTGTGAACAAAGGCATCTATGCTATGTCCCGTTGGTTTCTCCCCAGTCTATGAGTAAACTCAGCCGGTTTGAGTCCTACGTTTAAATAAGCTTCAATTTCTACTCGCTCAGCTTCAGATTAGTGCTTGTATAGTTATTATTTTAATGTAAAAAAGATTAAGGATATGGTATACTATAAGTGTAAATCATAAGAAAAGGAGATTTTTATGAGAAAATCAAAAAAAATTTTGGTTACAAGTTTAGCAGCAACTACTTTTGCACTTGTTTCTCTTTCAGATACAATGGGGATGTTGCCTTTCTCATCTCAGAAAGTATCTGCTCAAGAAAAGGATACGTCTAAAAATGGTAAGATTGTAAAAGAGAATACAAAACCCGCGCCGAAGCCGGCACCAAAACCCGCGCCGAAGCCAGCANCAAAACCTGCGCCGAAGCCNGCACCAAAACCTGCGCCGAAGCCAGCANCAAAACCTGCGCCGAAGTCAGCACCAAAACCTGCGCCGAAGCCAGCACCAAAACCTGCGCCGAAGCCNACACCNAAACCCGCGCCGAAGCCAGCATCAAAACCTGCGCCGAAGCCAGCACCAAAACCCGCGCCGAAGCCAGCACCAAAACCCGCGCTGAAGCCAGCACCAAAACCTGCGCCGAAGCNAGCACCAAAACCCGCGCCGAAGCCAGCACCAAAACCTGCGCTGAAGCCAGCACCGAAACCTAAAGAAACAACTCCTAAACAGGATAAATCAAAATCTAAAGTTCAGTCTGGCTGGGTAGGAAATTACTACGTCAAATCAGATGGAAAGAGAGCTAAAAATGAATGGGTAGATGGTGGTCGTTATTATGTTGATTCTGATGGAAAAAAGGTTAAAAGTGACTGGATTTATGATAAAAAGCATGGTTCATATTATTATCTAACAGCAGAAGGAAGCTCTGCTCGCAACAAATGGGTAGGAAATTATTATCTCAAATCAGATGGTAAGATGGCCAAGAATGAATGGGTAGATGGTGGTCGTTACTATGTTAAATCAGATGGTGAAATGGTTAGGGGCAAATGGGTAGATGGTGGCCGTTACTATGTAGGATACGATGGTGTGCGGCAACCAAAACCGGCAAACGGGAATCCATACTCAGCAGCTTTAAAGGAAGCACAAGCTTATAATAGGATTCATTTGTCAAAAAAAAGAATTTATAGGATGTTAATTTTTGAAGGTTTTAATAGTGACACTGCACAATATGCTATCAATCATTTGCAAGCAGACTATAAGGCGAATGCCTTAGCTACAGCAAGGGA
>NZ_RJNR01000012.1:0-49727 GCF_003942685.1 Streptococcus mitis
GTCCTAAATGTCCTAAATCTAACTAAAAGTCCAAGCATCTTTGCTATTTTATATTGTTACTATAAAATGTTCTATACACAACACTGTGTCCTTCATTCTAATAGTAACACTATAACCTTTTCTCTAATATATTTTTGAAATATATTATTACTTAAGAAACCGATTTCATTATAACATCCTTTTGCTGTTTTTTCAAATTAGAAGAGAAATTATATTTACTAATCTCAGTAATATATAACATTGCAAAATATTCAACTTTAAATCAAAGACATGAATTACAATCTAACTATATATCATATCTCTTCATCTCATCAATTTAAAATGATTGACAAAGAACTTTAGAAAACAAAGACCTACCCAAATGGATAGATCTTTGTTTGATTACAATTTACCTGCTACTGCATCCAACAATTCTTGGATTTTAGATTGATTGCTTCCTCCTGCCATGGCCATGTCTGGTTTACCACCACCACGTCCATCGACGATTGGTGCCAATTCTTTGACAAGGTTTCCTGCATGAAGGTCTTTTGCCTTGCTTGCTACAAGGACATTGACTTTGTCACCGATAGCGGCAACTAGGACAAGAAGATCAGAGTAGTCTTTTTGTTTCCAGTTGTCCGCAAAGGTACGAAGGGCACCTGCATCTGATACAGAAACTTGACTAGCAATGTAACGGTGACCATTGACTTCCTTAACATCCTTGAAGATGTCGCCTGCGGCTGCAGCTGCGGCTTTTTCTTTCAATTCAGCATTTTCTTTTTGCAATTGACGAAGTTGTTCTTGAAGTCCTTCTACTTTGTGAGGGACTTCCTTGACTTGAGGTGCTTTCAAGGTTGCTGCGACAGCTTTAAGAGCATCCTCTTGTTCACGATAAGCTTCAAAGGCTTCCTTACCAGTCACTGCCAAGATACGGCGAGTTCCTGAACCAATCCCTTCTTCTTTGACAATCTTGAAGAGACCAATTTCAGAAGTATTGCCAACGTGGGTACCACCACAAAGCTCGATAGAGTAGTCACCGATAGTAACAACACGGACTTCTTTACCGTATTTCTCACCAAAGAGAGCCATAGCTCCCATTTCCTTGGCAGTGTCAATATCCGTTTCAACTGTCTTCACTTCAAGAGCTTCCCAGATTTTCTCATTAACTTGCTGTTCAATCGCACGCAATTCTTCAGCAGTTACAGCTTGGAAGTGGGTAAAGTCAAAGCGAAGGAATTCAACTTCGTTAAGAGATCCTGCTTGTGTTGCGTGGTTTCCAAGGATATTATGAAGGGCAGCGTGAAGCAAGTGAGTCGCAGTGTGGTTTTTCATAACACGGTGACGACGATTGGTATCAATTGCCAAGGTATATTCTTGGTTTAAGGCAAGCGGTGCAAGGACGTCAACAGTGTGAAGAGCTTGTCCGTTTGGTGCTTTTTGAACATTTGTCACAGTAGCCACAACCTTACCTGACTCATCCAAGATTTGTCCGTGGTCAGCGACCTGTCCACCCATTTCAGCATAGAATGGCGTTTCCGCAAAGATAAGTGAGGCAGTTCCTTCTGATACAGCTTCTACCTCTGCATTATCAGCCACGATAGCCACCAATTTAGAAGATAATTGGCTAGCATTGTAGTTGAAGACACTTTCTACAGTGATGTTTTGAAGGGTTTCATTTTGCATACCCATTGAGCCACCCTTGACAGCTGACGCACGCGCACGCTCTTGCTGTTCTTTCATGGCTGCTTCAAAACCTTCACGGTCTACAGTCATACCAGCTTCTTCAGCGATTTCTTCAGTCAATTCAACTGGGAATCCGTAAGTGTCGTAAAGTTTGAAGACATCTGAACCAGCGATAACAGATTGACCTTTTTCTTTCAAGTCAGCTACGATGCCTTGGGCAAAGTGTTGACCTGAGTGAAGGGTACGGGCAAATGACTCTTCTTCACTCTTAACGATTTTCTCAATAAAGTCACGTTTTTCAAGCACTTCTGGATAGTAGCTTTCCATAATTTTTCCAACAGTTGGAACGAGTTTGTAAAGGAAAGGCTCGTTGATTCCCAATTTTTGACCATGCATAGAAGCACGACGGAGAAGACGACGAAGGACATAACCACGACCTTCATTTCCTGGAAGGGCACCATCACCGATGGCAAATGAAAGGGAACGGATGTGGTCTGCGATGACCTTAAAGCTCATGTTGTCGCCATCTTGGTCATAAACCTTACCAGACAATTTCTCCACTTCACGAATGATTGGCATGAAGAGGTCCGTTTCAAAGTTGGTCTTAGCCCCTTGGATAACGGCCACCAAACGCTCCAAACCAGCGCCCGTATCAATGTTCTTGTGTGGCAATTCCTTGTATTCGCTACGAGGAACAGCAGGATCTGCGTTAAATTGTGACAAAACGATGTTCCAGATTTCAATGTAACGGTCGTTTTCGATATCTTCTGCAAGAAGGCGAAGACCTATATTTTCTGGGTCAAAAGCTTCTCCTCGGTCAAAGAAAATCTCTGTATCTGGTCCAGAAGGTCCCGCACCGATTTCCCAGAAGTTGTCCTCAATTGGAATCAAGTGACTTGGATCCACTCCCACTTCAATCCAGCGGTTGTAAGAATCTTTATCGTCTGGATAGTAAGTCATGTAAAGTTTTTCAGCAGGGAAGTCAAACCATTCTGGGCTGGTCAAAAGCTCATAAGCCCAAGTGATAGCTTCGTCACGGAAGTAATCTCCGATAGAGAAGTTCCCCAACATTTCAAACATAGTATGGTGACGTGCTGTCTTCCCTACGTTTTCGATGTCGTTGGTACGGATAGCCTTTTGGGCATTTGTAATACGTGGATTTTCAGGAATGATGGTCCCGTCAAAATATTTCTTAAGGGTTGCTACTCCAGAATTGATCCACAAAAGTGTTGGGTCATTTACAGGAACCAAACTTACTGATGGTTCTACAGAGTGACCTTTGGTCGCCCAGAAATCAAGCCACATTTGGCGTACTTGTGCACTAGATAGTTGTTTCATATTGTCTCCTTATTTACTTGTTTAATGTGATTGGCTTTCCAGCATTTCCACATAGTCAATCGCGACACAGAGGGAAATGACTAGGTCTGCATAAGCGTCCTCAAGGACTGTTACGTTATAAGTAGAGGTCAGATGGAAGAGTTCTTTCCTGATTTCCGCGATCAACTGATCGCGATCATCCAGTAGTTTGAAATTCAAATCCCAGATATTGCCCTCGATACGAAGCCCCAGATTATCAAACTCATACTTATCTCGCCAGAAGGTCAACTTCTTACGAATGACAAAACTCGAGCCATCCCGAAGCTGAATCTCAAAACGAGGAAGCAAGGTCAAGATTTCTTTACTGATCCGACTGACCTGTTCACCATTAGCATCATAGATGGTAATGGTTTTAGGAATCTTAAAAAATGATCCCTCTACCTGATAGGCGATTTCTCCCCTGTCATCCTTGATAGCGAAGCGTTCGCCTCCAAGACGAAACTTTTGTTTGACAAGAAATGTTTTCATCAACACCTCCAAAAATCAAAAGACAAGCTCATATCACGAAGGGCGAAAAACCGCGGTACCACCTTCATTCAATGAACTTGTCATTCTCTTATTCTTATGCAATTGTATGATTGAGTAGCATGACTTCCTAGCTTAGATGGCTCGCAGCACCGCCATTTCTCTGGACTAAGACTACTGAAAATCAATTCTCAACTTTCTTATTATAACGTTTTTTTAAGCTTGCGTCAACTGGAAATCATCTCCATTGAATCAGACCAATTCCCTACATCTCCGATTACTTTTTCTGGATATATTTTGTCTTACTGCCATTTTTCTTTTTATCCCAAGTTTTCGAATTGCTAAATATAGCTACTCAAATATTTGCAAATATAAAGAACCCTATCACCAAATGTATGGAATCAGTTGTTAGGTATTGTCGATCCAAACCATCCTTTAGAGAGAATAGTATAACAGTTTGCTGAACAGTCAAGAAGGTTGGCCAGAAACTTTTTTTGAAAAAAGTAGACACTTTCATTATTTGTTACCGCTTTCTGTAATGTTAAACTTAGTATACTACTAGGCAAGCAAATAAGCAACTATCATAGAAAAACATACAATTACAAAAATTGCCTTTTACATAAAAAAAACGAACCAGCTTGACTGATTCGTTTCGTGACTGCTAACTACTACTTCCGATACATTTTAAACTGTAGGAAGAGGTCGCTATATTTTCCTGTCCATTTATGGTCAAATTTCTCATAAACTTCTAAGTGTTTCATGGTTTCAGCATCTGGATAGAAGGCTTTATCTTCTTTTTTCTCCTCTGGGAGTAATTCCTTAGCTGGTAGGTTTGGAGTTGAATAACCGACATACTCCGCATTTTTAAGAGCATTTTCGGGTTTCAACATAAAGTTGATAAAGGCATAGGCGGCATCTTGGTTTTTAACTGTTTTGGGAATGACCATATTGTCAAACCAAAGGTTGCTGGCCTCAGTTGGTACCACATAGCGTAGATTTTCATTTTTTTCTAGCATTTGGCTGGCTTCACCAGAGAAGGTCACGCCGATAGCAGCGTTATTCTGAATCATGTAGCCCTTCATCTCGTCCGCCACAATAGCCTTGATATTTGGAGTCAGTTTGTAGAGTTTGTCTACTGTCTCTTCTAACTGCTGGGTATCCTTGGAGTTGAGGCTGTAGCCGAGCGAATTGAGTCCTAGTCCCAATACCTCACGCGCCCCATCAAAGAGCATGATAGAGTTTTTATACTCTGGCTTCCAGAGATCATCCCAATGCTCAGGTGCTTCCTCTACCATGGTTTCATTGTAGACAATTCCTAAGGTTCCCCAGAAGTAAGGGATAGAGAATTTATTGCCTGGGTCAAAGGACTGGTTGAGGAACTCTGGCCCGATATTTTCAAGACCTTCAAGTTTTGAATAGTCAAGAGGTACCAAGAGGTCTTCGTCCTTCATCTTATTAATCATGTATTCACTAGGAATGGCAATATCGTAGGTCGTTCCACCCTGCTTAATCTTGGTGTACATGGCTTCGTTGGAATCAAAGGTCTCGTACTGTACTTGGATTCCTGTTTCTTCTGTGAATTTCTCCAAGAGTTCTGGATCGATATAGTCACCCCAGTTATAGATAACCAGTTTTTGACTATCTCGGCTATTGATTTTACTGTCTAGATGCGTCGCAATTCCCCATAAGACGAGGATAATCGCTACAATTCCTGCTAAAAATGAATAGAGTTTTTTCATGCTTGCTCCTCCTTCTCACGTGAGATAAAGTAATATCCAACAACTAGGATAATACTAAAGAGAAAGACGAGGGCAGACAGGGCATTGATTTCTAGCGAAATTCCCTTACGAGCACGAGAGTAAATCTCGACTGACAGGGTTGAAAAGCCATTTCCCGTTACAAAGAATGTCACAGCAAAGTCATCTAGCGAATAGGTGAAGGCCATGAAGTAACCAGCAATGATAGACGGAGTCAGGTAAGGAAGCATGATTTCCTTGAACATCTGAAATTGACTGGCACCAAGGTCATAGGCAGCATGAATCATATCGCTATTCATTTCCTTAAGACGAGGCAAGACCATCAAGACCACGATAGGAATGGAGAAGGCCACGTGACTAGAAAGAACGGTCAAAAAGCCAAGTGAAAACTTGAGTTGGGTAAAGAGAATCAAGAAGCTGGCACCAATCATAACATCAGGCGCAACCATGAGGATATTATTAAGTGAAAGAAAGGCTTCTTGGTATTTCTTACGAGATTGGTAAATATAAATGGCACCAAAAGTCCCGATAATGGTCGCAATCAAGGCTGACAGGAAGGCCAAGAAAAAGGTCTGAGTCACAATCAACATGAGGCGACCATCGCCAAACATGGTTTTAAAATGGCTCAAACTAAAGCCTGTAAAGCTATTCATGTCGTTGCCTGCATTAAAGGCGTAGCCAATCAAGTAAAAAATCGGCAGGTAGAGGACAAGAAAGACCAGTCCCAGATATAGATTGGCAAATTTTTTCATCGTTCTCTCCTTTCCTTGGTCACCCACATGGTGATGAACATGGTCAAGATGAGAATCACACCGATGGTTGAACCCATACCGTAGTTGTCATTGGTCAGGAAGTTCTGCTCAATGGCAGTCCCCAAGGTGATAACGCGGTTCCCACCAATCAAACGGGTCAGCATGAAGAGACTCAAGCTTGGAATAAAGACCGACTGAACTCCACTTCGCACGCCGTTCATAGAAAGAGGGAAGATGACATGACGGAAGGTCTCCCACTTGGTCGCACCCAGGTCATAGCTGGCATTGATGAGATTATTGTCCATATCATCCAAGACATTGAAGATTGGCAAAATCATAAAGGGAAGCTCAATATAGCTTGCGACAAAGATAAAGGAGAAATCGGTAAAGAGCAATTGCTGTGAACCGATTCCGATAAATTCCAAAAATTGGTTAATAGAGCCATTCTGACCAAAAATCCCGATAAAAGCATAAGCCTTGAGGAGCAAATTGATCCAGGTTGGCAGGATAATCAGCATGAGCCAGAGTTGACGGTGCTTGAGACGGGTCAAAAAGAGGGCTGTTGGATAGCTGATGAGAAGCGTCACCATGGTCACAATCCCCGCATAGAGTACAGAGTTGAAACTCATTTTTAGGTAGGTCAAGTTTTGTGACGCAAAGTAAGATTTATAATTTTCTAAACTAAACTGGCCTTCAATATTAAAAAAGGATTGTCCGAAAATCAAGACCAAGGGTGCGAGGACAAAGAGGGCAATCCAGATCATGTAGGGCACTACAAAGAGTTTAGAGCTTGTTTTCTTCATCTCTTTCCTCCTCGATTGCATTGATCAGACCTGCTTCTTGCTCTTCGATTTCTACGTACTCCTCAATACGAGCATCAAACTCTTCTTCGGTTTCGTTGAGACGCATGATATGGATGTCTTCCGGTTCAAAGTCCAGACCGATTTCCTCACCCACGATGGCCTTACGAGTCGAGTGGATCATCCATTCATTTCCAAGTTCGTCATAGGCGATGATTTCATAGTGAACCCCGCGGAAGAGCTGGGTATCGACCTTAACTTGGAGCTTGCCTTCTTCAGGAAGGGTAATGCGCAAGTCCTCTGGACGAATCACAACCTCCACAGGCTCATTTGGCTTCATCCCACCATCGACCGCTTCAAAGCGTTTACCGTTAAACTCAACCAAGTAGTCCTCAATCATGGTACCTGGCAAGATATTTGACTCACCGATAAAGGTGGCAACAAAGTGGTTGATTGGCTCATCGTAGATATCTACTGGTGTTCCAGACTGAACAATCTCCCCATCATTCATAACGAAAATCCAGTCACTCATGGCAAGGGCTTCTTCCTGATCGTGAGTAACAAAGACAAAGGTAATGCCCAATCGTTGTTGCAGTTCACGCAGTTCGTACTGCATATCTGTTCGTAATTTTAAGTCCAACGCTGACAAAGGCTCGTCCAACAAAACCACACGGGGTTGGTTGATAATGGCACGGGCAATAGCCACACGCTGACGTTGTCCTCCAGAGAGTTTACGAATGGAACGTTTTTCGTAACCTTCCAACTGAACCATCTTGAGAACTTCCGCTACGCGTTTCTCGATTTCTTTCTTGTCAATTTTACGCAAGCGAAGCGGAAAGGCAACATTTTCAAACACATTCATATGTGGAAACAAGGCATAGGATTGGAAGACCGTATGGACGTCTCGCTTGTTGGTTGGGATGTCGTTGATGCGGACACCGTCCAGCAAAATATCTCCTGTCGTCGCATCCAGTAAACCTGCAATGATGTTTAGGATGGTTGATTTCCCTGAACCAGATGCGCCTAAAAGAGTGTAGAATTTCCCTTCTTCCAACTCAAAGTTGATGTCTTTGAGAACCTTGGTGTTGCTGTCTTCAAAAACTTTTGAGACGTTTTTGAATTCAATAATTGGTTTTTTCAATTGTCATTTATTCCTTCTTTTTCATAGATTAACAGATCAGGGCTCTGTCAGGCCGCTACTACCTCGTGTAGGAGATTGAACTGCCTACATTCTTCTGCACTAACGATAGGCTTTCACCCCCTTTCCATGACATAGTAGCAGCTTTTCAACTACAGCTTCCTACTTGCTTTCACCTAAAATACGGACTTCTCTCTCAAGAGTGACGCCAGAGTGTTCCTTGACTTTTTCGATAACAGACTCAATCAAGTCCTCGTAGTCTTTAGCCGTTCCGTCAGCAACATTGATCATAAATCCTGCGTGTTTTTCTGACACTTCTACGCCACCGACACGATAGCCTTTCAAGCCAGCTTCTGAAATTAATTGACCTGCAAAATGACCTACTGGACGCTTAAAGACCGAACCACAAGATGGGTATTCTAAAGGTTGCTTGAGTTCACGTAGATGCGTCAAACGATCCATTTCTTGCTTGATAACCTGATGGCTTCCTGGAGCAAGGGCAAATTTAGCTGACAAGACAACTGCACCAGACTCTTGAATGGCTGAATGGCGGTACCCAAAAGCCAAATCTTTGGCAGACAGGGTCTCGATTTCTCCATCCTTGGTCAAGACCTTACAAGACTGCAAGATGTGGGCAATCTCGCCACCATAGGCACCTGCATTCATAAAGACAGCACCGCCGACGCTCCCCGGAATGCCACAAGCAAACTCAAAACCAGTCAAACTATGACGAAGGGCAATGCGTGTTGTTTCAATCAAGTTAGCACCAGCTTCAGCTTCGATGGTATAGCCATCAACAGAAACATTATTGAGCTTGTCACACAAGATGACAAATCCACGAATTCCACCATCACGAACGATGATATTGCTGGCATTTCCAAGAACCATCCAAGGGATATTTTCTTGATTGGCAAATTTGACAACGCGCGCCAACTCAAAACGATTTCGTGGAAAGACCAAATAATCGGCCTCTCCACCTACTTTTGTATAACTATAGCTATGCAAGGGTTCTTTGAAACGGATATCAATCCCTTCTAAGATTTCAAGCATGTTTTCTTTTACTGACATGACACTCTTCCTTTTACAAAATTCATTCCATTATACCATTTTTAAGACCATTTGACGACCCTAAAAAAATCTTGGGCTTATTTTAAACAAAAAAAGAGGTTTCCCCCTTTTTCTTATGATTTTTTGCAAAAGATAGCCTTGGTTCCATAGGCAACTAGGATCAGTTCAACTAGTAGAATGACTTCAACTAAGACTGGACTTGTAAGCCAGCCAACTTGGGCTAGAGATGGTGCCAGGTCAAAGAAGGCATGTAGGCCATAGGCTGCTAGGAGATAAATCCATTTCTTCTGGCGAACAGCTTGGTAAACCCAAACAGTCAAAAGCAATTGGAAACCTAGAGCCAGAATCCGTTCAAAACCAAGCAAATAAATCTGCCAGACAGAAAGTGACTGAATGGTTTTTAACATATTTTCAGACAGCAATTGCATGACCTGTGGATTCTGAGTTTGAACTGCTGAGAGAACGATGTAGAGATTAATCAAACTAGTAAGACCTAGGAAAATCAACTCCAAGCCACCATGCCCCAATCCATAAGCCAAGGCATCTGCCTTTTCCAAACTTCTCTTTTTCTCCAACCATTTGAAGAAAATAAGACGAGCAGTTTCCTCAAAAAATGCTGCCATGGCTAGGCCATAGATGATATAGACAAGCGGATGGTCTTGTAAGAGGGCAATACTACCGTCTTTTTGAGGATGCAAAACTAAGATATGCACCAGTTTTTCCAAAATCTGTGAAGAGACAAAGAAGGCTACGGCCCCTAATCCCAAAACAGCTAGATTGATCTGGTATTTCTTTTTGGCATACCAAACGCTTCCTATCAAGAAAGCCAGCAACAGCAACATGGTAATGATAATATGAATGTTCATTTTCGTCTCCTATTCTGCCTTTTCAATATCTTTTTTCATCTCGTCAACATTGAACTTAGCAAACAAGTATTGACGGTCTTGGACTGGGAAACGTTGATCCAATTGGTCAACAGCTCCCACCTCAATAATGCCTTCCTTGATGACAAAGTCCATGACATGACCACCGAAGGTCAAATCATCTGAAATGAAGTGCAGATGGTAGCCTGCCACACTAACCCCATGGAAAATCTCTGGCGTCCAGAAACCAACGATGGTCCCCGCCACATTATCACGACTATATTCCGGTTGATGGGTTGCGACATCAGCAAACTTGGTATCTGGTGTCGACTTGGGAATCATGCGCACATGCATATGTGAAAATTCCCCCCGAATCTTGATAGAGCGGAAAAGATTTTCTCCGTCATAATAAGACTCAATTCGCTCTTCTAATTCCTTGTCTGTCATCTCAAACCGTTGTCGAAAAATAACCTCTGCCTGATGCGGTACCACTGCAGCATAAGGAATGAGGGCATCTGGTGACACCTCTACAATTTCTGGTTGCTCTCCTGATCCTTTGGCCTGATAAGCCTTGCCATCTAAGACAATCAATTCCCCATCAATAGAATCCAAGGTTCCCAAACCAAGATCACCATGCTCTAGCAATTCTCCCACTGTCATGGTACCACCATAAAGGCCAGCCATCAAGGCTCCAAGGGTATTGTATTGAAATAATTTCACTGGTTCCTGCACGTTCTTATCCATTCACTTTCTTGTCTGTTATTCTATAAATGTTACTCCTAAGTATACCACATTTGCCCCTAGATGTGAACGAGAGAAATACTCTAGACATTGCCAAGAAAGAAAAAAAAGGGTACAATGTAACAAAATCAAGGGAGGTCTGGAATGAAGAAACAAAGCAAGTACCAAGAGGTCGTTTCCTATCTAAAAAATGGTATCGAGTCTGGACGATTTCCGACGGGAAGCCGCCTGCCTTCTATCCGTCAACTGAGCCTTGACTTCAACTGTAGCAAGGATACTGTCCAACGAGCCCTGCTGGAATTACGGCACGAACAATATCTCTATGCCAAGCCCCAGAGTGGCTACTATGTCCTAGAACAAGGGCAACACCAGGACCTAGAAATCGAGGTTACCGACGAACATGCCAGCGCCTATGACGATTTCCGACTCTGTGTCAATGAAACCTTGATTGGCCGAGAAAACTACCTCTTCAACTACTATGAAAATCAAGAAGGTTTAGAAGACCTAAGACAATCCATTCATAAACTCCTCTTTGACCAAGCTCTCTACTGCAAGGCGGACCAACTGGTACTGACTTCTGGAACCCAACAAGCCTTGTTTATTCTTTCTCAAATATCCTTTCCTAGCCAAGCCAAGGAAATCTTGGTGGAACAGCCGACCTACCATCGGATGAATCGCCTCTTGATTGCTCAAGGTCTGGACTATCAAACGATTGAACGAGGCATTGATGGGATTGACTTGGAAGAGCTGGAAGGCCACTTCAAGACTGGAAAAATTAAGTTTTTCTATACCATTCCTCGTTTTCACTATCCTCTGGGGCATTCCTATTCAGAGCAGGAAAAACGAGCTATTCTTGACTTAGCTGCCAAGTATGGTGTTTATATCGTAGAGGACGACTATTTGGGGGATTTGGACTCCAAGAAGGGCCAGACCTTCCACTATCTAGATACAGAGGAGCGCGTCATTTATATCAAGTCCTTCTCAACCAGCCTCTTTCCAGCCCTGCGGATTACGGCACTCATTCTGCCAAATGCTATCAAAGAAGCCTTTGTGGCCTACAAAAATATCCTAGACTACGACAGCAACCTCATCATGCAAAAGGCCTTATCACTCTATATTGACAGTCAATTATTTGAGAAAAATCGTCTGGCTCGCTTGTCCAATCAGGAAACTTACCAAAAACAAATCGAGGAAATCTTAACTAAAACACCTTGTCCCCTTCCTCACTTTCCGCTTCATGATGGTTTATTGCTAGACCTCAGACAGTATCCTAAAATCGCCAGCCTAAAACACAGTCAGCTGAAATTGGACTTCTTTGAGGAGGCTTACTTGGATGCCTGCCCTTATCAATTTGCCAAGGTATCCTTAGAAAATCTGGAAAAGGTTTTAAACTATTTAAAAGCAGAATTGGATTGACTTCCAACTCTGCTTTTTTCTTATACTCTTCGAAAATCTCTTCAAACCACGTCAGCGTCGCCTTACCGTACTCAAGTACAGCTTGCGGCTAGCTTCCTAGTTTGCTCTTTGATTTTCATTGAGTATTATTCTTCAACTTCTGTTAAGGTTGCCGCCTTTTCAAGATATTTTTGGTAGGTACCGTCATCCTTGAGTTTTTGGATGACCTTGTCCACCACTTCTTTCAAATCAGCACTATTTTTTCTAAGGGCAACTGCATTAGCTTCGCCGTCCTTCATCTTCAAGCTGACAGTTGCGACAGCTAAGTCTGCATTTTTAGCAGCATAGCTAAGGGCAACAGGCTCATCCATATGAACAGCATCTACTTTTCCAGCCTGCAATTCATTGACAGCTTCACCCATATTAGTTAGGGAAGTCAATTGCGCTTTTGGCAATTGTTCCTTGACCATTGATTCTGGAACAGTCCCTTTTTGGGCTGCAATATTAGCACTTTCAAGGCTAGTTAAATCCTTGTATTTTTCTACATCAGACTTACGAACCAAGAAACTAATCTTGTTTTCATAGTAAGGAATTGAAAAATCAAAGACTTCTTTTCTCTCGTCAGTAGCGCTAATTCCCGCAACCGCTAGGTCAGCCTTACCTGTTTGAAGACTGGTCAAGACATTGTCAAAACTCATGCTTGAGATTTCCAACTTCACTCCAAGTTCATCAGCGATAGCTTGGGCCATATCAATATCCGCACCAACTACCTGATTTTTCCCGTCAACCAAGGATTGGAATTCAAAGGGTGCATAGTCAGGACTAGTCGCCACAACTAATTTCCCCTTTTGCTTAATGGCCTCAACAGCTGACTGAGAACCATTAGAACCCGACTGGCAAGCCACTAAGAAGAAACTTGCAAGAAAGCTACATAAAACAAATATCCATTTTTTTGATTTCATAAATAAACAACCTCTCTGTTAATTTTGTATAATTATAACGCTATCCAAGTTGCTTGTCAAGTGTTTTTTGAATTTTTATCTTAAAAATATTTTTTTCATTCAAAAAAGGAGCTATCAATTGATTTCAAGCTCCTTTTTATACAGAATGAAACTATTTTATAGTTCGACAATCTTACCTGTTTCAAAGTAAACAACCCATTCACAGATATTTTTGGCATAGTCTCCAATGCGTTCCAAGAAGGCAATCACTTGGAAATAATCACGACCTGTAACGATGGCATCTGGATTTTTCTTGATTTCTTCTGTAGCCAAGTCACGAATGCTATCAAAGTAATGGTTGATTTTTTCGTCCATTGCTGCTACTTCATAGGCCTGATCTACTGAACCATTGAGATAGAGTTCAAGGGCTGCTTCAACGAAGTTCTTGACATCACGCCCCATTCTCTTAATTTCTTCTTCAACAGCTGGGATGCGTTGCTCTCCCTTCATACGAATGGCTGCTCTTGCAATGGAAACGGCATGGTCCCCCATACGTTCCAAGTCAGATACGGCTTTCAAGACGGTTAGAACTGTACGCAAGTCCTGAGAAACGGGTTGTTGGAGGGCAATCATTTCAAATGATTTCTTCTCCAATTTCACCTCGTATTCGTTTACTTCTGCATCGTCTTCAATGACTTCTTTGGCCAAATCACGGTCATGCGTAACAAAGGCACGCACTGTACGATTGATTTGGGATAGCACTTCTTGTCCCATAGCATAGAACTGGTTGTGCAATTTCTCTAAATCTTCCTCAAATTGAGAACGTAACATCATTTATCTCCTTATCCAAATTTTCCTGAAATATAGTCTTCTGTTTCCTTATGTTGTGGGTTGAGGAACATCTTCTTGGTATCGTTAAACTCGATTAAATCTCCATCTAGGAAAAATCCTGTCTTGTCAGAAATACGAGAGGCTTGTTGCATAGAACGCGTAACCAAGAGCATGGTATATTTATCTTTTAGACCATACAAGGTTTCTTCAATCTTACCAGCCGAGATAGGGTCCAAGGCTGAAGTCGGTTCATCCAAGAGAATGATTTTAGGACTAGTTGCCAAAACACGGGCAACGCAAACACGTTGCTGTTGTCCACCTGAAAGTCCGATAGCTGAATCATGCAGGCGATCCTTGACCTCATCCCAGATAGATGCTCGTTGCAAGGCTTTTTCTACTGCTTCATCCAGAACCTGCTTATCCTTAACTCCATTGATACGAAGCCCATAAACAACATTTTCGTAGATAGACATAGGGAAAGGGTTTGGTTGTTGGAAAACCATACCGATTTCTTTACGCAATTCAACTGTATCTGTACGCGGACTGTAAATATTATGACCGTTATAAACTACTGAACCAGTTGTAGTCACCTCTGGATTAAGATCCCCCATGCGGTTGATAGCCTTGAGAAGGGTTGACTTCCCTGATCCAGATGGACCAATCAAGGCTGTAATTTCCTTAGGTTGGAAAGATAGGGAAACACTATTCAAGGCCTTTTTTTGATTGTAGTAAACGGACAGGTCTGACACCTGTAAAATCGCTTCTGTCATACTGTTTCCTTTCTATCCAAAGTGTCCTGTTACGTAGTCATTGGTTGACTGTAGTTTGGCATTTTGGAAAATATTAGAGGTCTTATCGTACTCGATCAAGTCACCCAAGTAGAAAAATCCTGTGTAGTCACTAGCACGCGCAGCCTGCTGCATACTGTGGGTCACGATGATGATGGTAAAGTCCTTCTTCAATTCTAACATGGTTTCTTCCAGTTGGGCTGTCGCAATCGGATCCAATGCAGACGCCGGTTCATCCATCAAGAGGATATCTGGTTTAACAGAGATGGCACGAGCGATACAGAGACGTTGCTGCTGACCACCTGATAGGGTCAAGGCTGACTTATGAAGGTCATCTTTTACCTGGTCCCAAAGGGCAGCTTGACGAAGAGAGGTTTCCACAATTTCATCCAAGACTTGCTTGTCCTTAACCCCTGCACGTTCATGTGCAAAAGTGATGTTGCGGTAGATAGACTTGGCAAAAGGATTTGGTCGTTGGAAGACCATTCCGATGTGCTTACGCATCTCGTAGACGTTAATTTCTGGACGGTTAACATCAATCCCTTGATAGAGAATTTGACCTGTTACCTTGGCAATATCAATAGTATCATTCATACGGTTAAGACTGCGAAGGTAGGTTGATTTTCCTGAACCAGAAGGGCCAATTAAGGCCGTAATTTTATTTTTTTCAAATTGCATATCGATGCCCTTGATGGATTCTTTTTTACCGTAGTAAACATGTAAATCCTTAGTAGAGAGGGCCACTTTCTCTTCAGGAAAGGTGATGATATGCTTTTCATCCCAATTATATTTTGACATGGCTTCTCCTTTAGGCAGCGGTTAATTTCTTATGTAGGTAGCTTCCGAGTTTACGTGCTCCAAAGTTAAAGATGAGGATAAAGATGAGGAGCACGGCCGCAGAACCTGCTGATACGATGGTGCCATCTGGAATGGTTCCTTCGCTATTGACTTTCCAGATGTGGACAGCCAAGGTTTCTGCTTGACGGAAGATAGAGATTGGACTGGTTACACTGAGAATGTTCCAGTTAGACCAGTCAAGGGCTGGAGCGGATTGTCCTGCTGTATAGATAAGAGCAGCCGCCTCACCAAAGATACGACCAGATGCCAAGACGACACCAGTCACAATACCTGGAAGGGCTTCTGGAATGACCACATGAACCACTGTCTCCCAACGAGAAATCCCAAGAGCTAGGCCAGCTTCACGTTGCGTGTGGTGAACGTGTTTCAAACTGTCTTCAACATTACGAGTCATCTGAGGCAGGTTAAAGACTGTCAAGGCCAAGGCACCTGAAATGATTGAAAATCCATACTCAAACTGAACTACAAAGATCAAATAACCAAAGAGACCCACAACCACTGATGGCAGAGAAGACAAGATTTCAATACAGGTTCTGACAAAGTTAGTCACAGGACCTTTTTTAGCATATTCAGCTAGGAAAATCCCAGCCCCCATAGATAAAGGCACAGAGATAATCAAAGTAATGACCAAGAGGAAGAAGGAATTATAGAGCTGAATTCCAATCCCTCCGCCTGCTTGGTAAGAAGATGATTTGCCAGTCAAGAAAGACCAAGAGATGTGGGGCAAACCACGAACCAAGATATAAAGAATCAAGGATGCCAAGATGGCAACGATAATTCCTGCAATTGAGTAGAGGACAGCTGTTGCAATTTTATCTAATTTCTTAGCGTGCATAGTTTTTCTTTCCTCTTTCTTTCGTAATCAATTTAATCACACTGTTGAAGGCCAAACTCATCAAGAGCAAGACTAAGGCCAATGACCAAAGAACGTTATTGTCAACTGTTCCCATAACGGTATTTCCGATACCCATGGTCAAGACAGAGGTTAAGGTCGCAGCAGGTGTTGTTAGTGAAGTTGGGACAACGGCTGAGTTTCCGACCACCATCTGAATGGCCAAGGCCTCACCAAAGGCACGCGCCATCCCAAAGACCACTGCAGTGAAAATCCCTGAACGCGCTGCCTTCAAGGTCACGCGCCAGATGGTTTGCCAACGAGTAGCTCCCATAGCCAAACTAGCTTCGCGGTAGTGACGAGGCACCGCACGCAAGCTATCAGTTGTCATAAAGGTTACCGTCGGTAAAATCATGACAAAGAGAACGAAAATTCCTGACAAAATTCCAAAACCAGTTCCACCAAAGACACTACGTACAAAGGGAACTACGACCTGCAAACCAATAAATCCATACACGACTGAAGGGATACCGACAAGCAATTCAATGGCTGGTTGCAAGATTCTAGCACCTTTTGGTGAGACTTCGGTCATAAAGACTGCCGCACCAATGGCAAAAGGAGTTGCGATAAGGGCTGATAGGATTGTGACAATAAAGGAACCCAAAATCATAGGAAGGGCACCAAATTGTTTACCTGAAGGATTCCAAGTTTGTCCAAAAAGGAAATCAAAGATATTGACCCCATTTACAAAGAAGGTAGACAAACCTTTTTGGGCTACGAAAATCAAAATCATGGCCACAATGATAACAATCAAAGACAGACAGGCAAAGGTCAAGCCTTTTCCTAATTTCTCTAGACGAGAGTTCTTTGAGGGAGAAAGTAATTTTTTAGTTAATTCTTCTTGATTCATTAGTGACTCCCTTCTAGTGCTGTCACCGTTCCTACAGCATCTTTTTCAACCTTCATTTCCTTGACAGAAATATAACCCATTCCCTTAACGATTCCGCTTTGCGCTTCATCTGAGAGGACGAAGTTGAGGAATTCTGCCACCAATTCATTTGGTTGACCTAGGGTGTACATGTGTTCATAAGACCACAAAGGCCAGTTATTGGTTGTAACATTTTCTGCAATCGGTTCATAGCCATTCAACTTCATGCGTTTCACCGAGTCATCCACATAGGCAAAGGCTAGGTAAGAAATGGCTCCTGGTGTCTGGGAAACAATGTTTTTGACCATCCCATTTGAATCCTGTTCTTGACTCTGCACGGCAGACTGACCATCCATGATAACACTATCAAAGGTTGCACGTGAACCAGAACTTGCCGCACGGTTAATAATCGAAATAGCTAGGTCTTTCCCACCGAATTCTTTCCAGTTGGTCACTTGACCTGTGAAGATGCTACGGAGTTGTTCAGTTGTCAGATTTTCAACGTCAACTTCCTTGTTTACAATCACTGCCAAGCCCGCTACAGCTACCTTATGGTCCACTAGAGCGGATGCGTTGATACCGTCTTTTTCCTCGGCAAATACGTCTGAATTTCCTACGTCAACAGCTCCAGATTGAACCTGAGACAAACCTGTACCAGATCCTCCACCTTGGACGTTGACTGTTTTTCCAACGTGCATAGAACCAAATTCATCTGCTGCTGCTTCGACCAAGGGCTGAAGAGCCGTTGAGCCAACAGCTGTCATGGATTCTCCACGATCAATCCAGCTAGCACATCCCGCCAAAGAACCTGCTAGCAAAAGAGCCGCAAGGGATAGAGCGAGTTTTTTCCTTTTTTTCACTGTTTTTCTCCTTGAAAATAATGGTGAATGCTATGATTTTTTTCAACTATTTATTTATGTTTTTCTTTTGAAAATTGGGAGCCAACCGAAGTTGCTAGCTTAGTTTTACTAGAAATTTGCTCAGTTGCCTTCTCAACAAATTTTGACTTAAAATAAAAGACAATTTGAAAAAATCCATACTTCCACTATAACATAGACAAGCTACTTTGACTAGCATTTTCACTTGAATCTGAGGCCTTTTGGAAAATAATTTTTCAAAACATTTCCAGTCACCTTAGCAAAGCCCAAACCATTGCCTTGAACCAAAACTTGGTACCAACCATTTGGCAGACTTTCCGCCAGCTGGACAGTCTCTCCAGCCGCATACTTTACAAATTTCTCTTGGTCAATTTCAACCGACTGCTTGACCTGACTCGGTTTCAAGGCTAGACCAAGAGCAAAACTAGGCTCAAAGCGTTTCTTCTTAAAAGTGCCCAGATGCAGTCCATTGCGAGCAATCTTGAGTTTCCCTAAATCTGGCAAGAGTTCTGGCAAAAGATAGAGTTGATCCCCAAAAGTCTGCAAAATCCCCCTTAGATTGACCTGCAAATGTTTTTGCGCAAATTCCTGCCACAAGGCAACTTGTTCTCGGCTGAGATTGCTCTTACTTGCCTTACATTTAGGAGCTGGATTGTCACCTTTAAATTGTAAATGGGCGACAAACTGACCTTCTCCCTTAAAATGATGAGGGTACATCCGAGCCGTTTCTGGCAGGTCGATTCCAGCCACCATTCCATTGATATGCTCTACTGGTAGCAAGTCAAAATCATACTCTTCCAGCAGCCAATTAACAATCTCTTCGTTTTCCTCGGGTGCCCAGGTACAGGTAGAATAAACCAGACGACCACCTTGAGCTAACATGGTTACTGCATCTTCCAGAATTTCTCTTTGCAAACTAGCACATTGACTCGGATAATCTAAGCTCCAATAGTCCATAGCATCTGGTTGCTTACGAAACATCCCTTCACCAGAGCAAGGAGCATCAAGGACAATGAGGTCAAAATAGCCTTTAAAAACCTTGGCCAAGCGGTCAGCAGATTCATTGGTCACCACGACATTTGTCGCTCCAAAGCGCTCCATGTTTTCTACTAAAATCTTAGCCCGTTTGCTTGAAATTTCATTGGAAACAAGGAGACCCTCCCCTGCTAGATAGGCTGCCAGCTGAGTTGATTTTCCACCCGGTGCAGCAGCCAAATCCAAGACTTTCATACCAGGACTGGGCTGGGCTACCTGAGCAACCATCTGAGCAGCGGGTTCTTGCGAATAAACCAAACCTGTAGCATGCTCAGGCGATTTCCCTGAAACCTTCCCATAATGTCCCCAAGGAGTTTGAGGAATAGCATCAGGAAAGGAAACTGGCGCTTCTTTTAAAGGATTAATACGAAAGGCCGAAACCGCTTCCTCCTCAAAAGAGGCAAGAAAATCTCTTGCCTCATCTCCTAGTATCTCTTCATATTTTTCAACAAATCCTTCTGGAAATTGCATTTAAGTTCTTTTCCTTTCGTAAATATAGGACTGAATTTCCTCCAGCATCTCAAGAGGTACCATCATGACTAGTTGTCTGGTTTGAAAATCAGGAGCTTCACCAGAAAGGGTCACCACCCGATAGCCCAGACTTTCCCCTAAAATACTAGCCGCAGCATAATCCCATGGTTGCAGATAGGTGACATAGGTCAACAAATGCCCTGACAAAATCTTAGCAAAACTAATGGCCGCACTCCCATAGACACGTACACCGAGGACCGCTCGACCCAAATCAGCCAGCCCCCATTCGTTGGTTTCCAACATACCACTATTCCCTGCAATGAGAAAATCTCCAAGTAGTTTTGGTTTAAAAGGAGCTAGAGGCTTATCGTTTCGACAAACCGGAAACTTACCACCACCGTGATAACAATCCCCTTTGACCACATCATAAATCAGTCCAAACTGTCCCTGGCCATTTTCAAAATAAGCCATCATAACAGCAAAATCTTCCTGCTGGGCGACAAAATTATTGGTCCCATCAATGGGATCAATAACCCAAACCTTGCCCTCTTGAACCGAGGCTCGCAGACAACCTTCTTCAGCACAAATCTTATCTTCAGGATAACGAGACAAAATCTCACCAACCAATAGCTCCTGAACTTCCTTGTCCAGTTTGGTCACCAAATCTGTTGGAGAGGACTTGGTTTCAACACGCAAGTCTTCCTGCATATGGTCAAGGATGTACTGGCCCGCTCTCTTAACAAGCTCTTTGGCAAATTCAAATTTACTTTCCAAGAGAAATCTTCCCTTCCCCTTTTTCCTTGGCAGCCTGAACTGCTCGATAAAGCGAATAGCCACTAACTGTTTCAAATTCTCGTCCCAAACGTTTTTCTTCGCTCTTACTTGGCACGACCGCTTTGAATCCCTTATAGGAGTCCAGTAACTTTTTAGCCTCTACCTTGCCTTCATAGGCAGCTTCAACATCATTAAAAAAAGAAAGCACTGAAGCAAGTTCTTCAGTGCTCCACGACAAATCTAGTGGGTAACTATACTGTTTGTTCATTAACTAATACCAGCTCTCATTCTTGCTTCTTTTAGTTCTTGCTTACGATAACTACGAGGGAGAAAAGCACGAATCTCATCTTCATTAAACCCGATTTGCATGCGTTTGGCATCGATAATAATTGGACGACGCAAAAGACTTGGATACTGCTCAATCAAATGAAGCAATTCCGATACCGAAATACTCTCTACATCAATATCTAATTTTTGAAAAATTTTTGAACGAGTTGAAATGATGTCATCAGTACCATTTTCGGTCAAGGAAAGAATATGTTGCAATTCTTTTCTTGTTAAGGGACTGGTCATAATATTGTGCTCCTCAAAGGGCACCTTATGTTTTTCTAACCAGGCCTTTGCCTTACGACATGAAGTACAGCTCGGTGATAGAAATAGTGTAATCATGCTTTTCTCTTCTTATCTATACTTTGCTAATTCTATTATACAAAAAAATAAAGCGCTTGACTAGGGATTTTTAGAAAAAAAAGCCTATTTTTTCAAGAAAAATAGACTGTTTGCGAACGATTGAGGCAATGTAGATTTAGTTAATTCACTCTTGACAATCATTTCTAATCACATACCTAATTGATTTACTCAAAATAAGAATATCTTTAGTATTACTTCCTACGACTTTTCAGGTACAGAAAACCAAAGAAGCTTTCATAGAGGGCAAAAAAGAGGAGGAAGGCATGGAGGAAAAAGGTCTCTGGCAAAATCAGAATAACTGGATCCTTGGCTGGGTCAAAAAGCCAGGTATCATCTCCCACAAAGAGAATTTGATGGAAAAGAGTAAAAAATTGGTCAAAACCAATCAAAACTCCCCCAAGACCAATCACCAAAGGCAAAACTACTAGAGTCAAAATCCCCTTACTGAATAAAGATAAAAAGCCCTTTTTCACAATCCCTTTGACAAAGAAATAGAAACTTGGCAGTGTCACTAGAGCTACTATCTGAACTAGGTGAAAGAGATTCTTCACCACCGCAAAGTGGTGCAGACCAGCTGCTGACGAACGAAAATCAGGCATCTGCAAGTCCTGACTAAAAGGATTGATCAGGTAATCCATCAAGATATGAAAGTTGTACTGAATGGTTTCTGGTTTTAGATAAACTCGATCTGTTAAATTCAGCCACTGAATCTCCAGCGGATAGAAAATCCAAGCCAGATAAATAGTCAGAAGGATTGAGAGGGACAGGAGAAAGAGCATAGAGCCCCAAAAGGTCAGTTTAGTTTTCATCAAAGTTCCACTCCGCAAGGCTAGAAACCACATGAGTCGGTGCGATTGGTAGGGTTGCTACTTCTTCTGCCTTGGTAAAACCTGTCGTCACCAAGAGCGTTGGAATGCCATTGTCAATCCCTGCTCGAATATCAGTTAAATAGTTATCTCCAACCATAATCAACTCTTCACGTTGCAAACCTAAGTGCTCAACCGCCTTGTCCATGATGATGGCATTTGGTTTTCCAATATAAACAGGCTTCACTCGTGTCGCTACTTCAAGTAGTGTAATCAGTGAACCAGCACCCGGCAAAAGACCGCGTTCTGTCGGGATGTTGAGGTCAGGGTTGGTTCCGATAAAGTGGGCACCCTTTTGGATAGCCAGAGTTGCTGTCGCAAATTTTTCATAGTCGACCTGCCAGTCCAGCCCTACTACCACATAGGCAGGATTATCCTTGTCTTCCACATAACCAGCTGCCTTGATGGCTTCCTTGAGCCCTGCTTCTCCGATGACATAGACGGTCTTTTCAAGCCCCAAGTCGTTCATATAGTCAATCGTTGCCAAAGTCGCTGTGTAGACAGTCGATAGGGGCGTATCGATATTAAAATTCTGAGCCAACATCTCCTGAACACTCTCAGGAGTACGGGTTGTATTGTTGGTCACAAAGAGATAGGGAATGTCTCGCTTTTGCAATTCATGGACAAAAGCCTCTCCTGCTGGAATTCTGTCTTTCCCTTTATAAATGGTTCCGTCTAAATCAATTAAATAGCCTTTATATTTCATATTTTTCTCTAATCCTTCTTCATTTCTTGCCAAGTGATGATAGCTTGGGCATTGGTAGCCCCGTCACTTGTAATCTCATGCTTACTTTCCAGTCCAGTCCGTTCAACAGCCGATGTAATAACTCCACCTGGTCGAACTTCCTTGACATACTTGAGGTTGATTTTCTTGGGAATATATTGGGTCAAAAAATCCGCTCCCATGACCTCAAAAATCCAGTCCAAGTATTTACTGTTATTGACATGACCATTCATATCCAAATCGTAAAAACGGACATGGTAATCCTTGCTGATTGATTCGTTCAAGGACTCATACTTTGGCCCGCGGATAAGTTTTTTATCAAAATCAGACTGGTAAGGAGCCACAATCTCAGGCTCGACAACATGAACTCTTCGACTGTCTCGGTCCATGAGAACAAAGGTCGCCATCATGTGAATGAGCTCCTGCCCCGTTTCATCATAAATGGTAAAGCGACGGTAGCAAAAAAGTCGATTATAGCTCAAAGCTTCCGTTTCGATGGTAATTTCTTCCGCAAAACGAGGCAAACGAGCCACCTCAATATCATAATCTGTGATAATCCAGACCAGATTATAGTTTTCCAAAATGGCCTTATCACTAACTCCCAACTCAATCGACTGCATCCCTGAAACTTGCAGGGATAACAAAATCACATCTGGAAGCTTGATATGACCGTTCATATCAGCCATATCAAAAGGAATTTTCATTTTCATTTGATAAGTTAAACCCATCGTTCTACTCCAAAATAAATCGTTCTGCTACGGTGTCTCCCAAAAAGAGACCTCTCTTTGTCATGCGAACTCGATCCCCCTCTATTTGCATGAGACCTTGTTGAACCAAGTCCTTGACAATTTCTCCATAAAGTCCATCAAAAGACCGTCCAAATTTTTCCTCAAATCTCACCATGGAGACTCCTGATTTCTTGCGGAGCCCCAGGAACATTTCTTCTTCCATTTGCTCCTTTTGACTCAGGTGCTCTTCTGTGATGCGAGCGTTGCCTTCCTCAACTGCACTGAGATAATGACGAATCGGGCCGTGGTTTTTATAGCGAACACCATTGACATAGCCAGATGCCCCAGCACCGATGCCATAGTATTCAGCATTGTCCCAGTACATGAGATTGTGGCGACTTTCAAAACCGGGTTTGGAGAAATTGGAAATCTCATAATGCTCAAAACCTGCCCGCTCCAACTCCGCGATGATGTACTCAAACATCTCCGCTTCCAGTTCCTCCTTAGGCAGAGGCAATTTCCCTCGTCGCATCCGGTTCATAAAAACCGTATGATTTTCCAAAATCAAGCTATAAAGGCTCATGTGGGGAATATCCAGTCCAATGGCCTTAGCCACATTTTCCTTGACCTGCTCCATGGTCTGACCAGGCAGTGCATAGATCAAATCGATTGAGATATTGTCAAAACCAGCCAGTTTCAGACGGTCGAGATTTTCATAAATATCCTTCTCCAAATGACTGCGCCCAATCTTTTTCAGCATCTTATCATCAAAGGTCTGCACGCCTAGCGAAACACGATTGACAGCCGAGTTCTTCAAAACAGCAATCTTATCCGCATCCAAATCGCCTGGATTAGCTTCAATGGTCAACTCTTCTAAGACAGACAGGTCCAAGTTTTTAGTCAAGCCCTTCAATAATACCTCCAGTTGCGAAGCTGACAAAGCTGTCGGTGTGCCACCACCGATATAGAGGGTTCGCAACTTTTGAATATCATAAGATTGAAACTCTTCTAACAGATGTTCCAAATAACTATCTACCGGCTGATTCTTGATAAAAACTTTTGAAAAGTCACAATAATAACAAATCTGGGTACAAAACGGGATGTGCACATAGGCTGACGTTGGTTTTTTCTGCATAGTACTTATTATACCACAAAGACACGCTACGAGAAAAAAATCACCATCCCCAGACACATAGTCCGTCCAGAGATGGTGATGGTTTATTCTTCTGTTATGTCAATAACAATCTCTTCTGATTCATCAAGAGTTTCGGCCTTTTCTTGCCATTGCTCCTTGAGATTATTGAATCGATCTTTTGATGCTTCTGTCGCTTGGCGAGCACATGATTTGGCTTGAGCAAGTACACTGTCCACAGTGATTTCACCTGACTCAACCTGTTCTTTGGTTTTAAGAACAAAATCTGTAGCCTGCTCCTTAACTTCTGTCAGTTTTTCACAGACCTGCTCCTTGGCATACTCAGGATCTTCTCTCAAATCATCTAGAAAATCTTGAGCCTGACTGCAAACTTGTTTGCCCTTGTCGCTTGTTAAAAACAAGGCAAGAGCTGCACCTGAAACGGTTCCTAAAAGGATTGAGGATAGTTTACCCATAAGGATTCTCCTTTTTTATTTTTTGAAAAATTTACTTGCAAGACGAAGAGCTGACAAACTTGCACCAGTCTTAAATGTTTTTGAACCAGCTGATGAAGCTTTCTTACTCAATACACGCGCATGGTCATTGAGATCTGAAACAGATAGAGATAAATCTGCAACAGCACTAAAGAGTGGATCAATCGTTGCCACCTTGACATTGATATCATCTGCCAAGACATTGACCTTAGCCAGCAATTCATTGGTATGATGCAAGGTCACATCTACATCTGAAGTTAAGGTTTTAATCGTCTTCTCTGTTTCATCGATAACACGTCCAAGCTTTTGTACAGTAATGATTAAATACACTAAAAATACAATCAAAGCAAGGGCTACAAGAATATATGCAACTTCTAACATTTAATTTTCCTCCTCTGTAACATAGTAAGGGGCCTTCTTACGATTTTGATAAAGAATGATAAAAATACCCAATCCGATAAGAACAACTGAAAGCCATTGAGATACTCGAAGTCCAAAGAACATGAGGCTATCTGTCCGCATACCTTCGATGACCATGCGACCGAAACCATACCAAATCAAGTAGAAAGCAGTAATATGACCTCGTCTGAGGCTCTTCCATTTTCGTCTAAAAATCAGAATCAAGGCAAAGCCAAGTAGATTCCATAGAGATTCATAAAGGAAGGTCGGTTGACGGTAGCTCCCCTCAATATACATCTGGTCACGAATAAAGCCAGGTAGATAATCCAGATTATCCACTGCTGCACCATAAGCTTCTTGGTTAAAGAAATTACCCCAGCGGCCTAGACTTTGGGCAATCATGACGCTAGGTGCCGCAATATCTAGAAAATCCCAAGTATTGATGAGTTTACGATCAGCAAAGATATAGAGGACAAGAGCCCCAGTTATCAAACCACCGTAAATGGCCAAACCACCATTCCAAATGGCAAAAATCTCTCCTAAATTCTGACTATAGTAATCAAAACGGAAAATAACATAGTAGAGACGAGCTCCTAAAATAGCCAAGGGAAAGGCTACCAAGATAAAATCTAAAATATCGTCTGGTATGATCTTCTTTCTAGGCGCTTCTTTCATGGTCAAATAAACCGCAAGAATCAAGCCTGTCACTATACACAAGGCATACCATCGAATAGCTAGAGGCCCTAGATGAATAGCAATTGGATCAAGCATTAGGCACCTCGTTTTGAGCAATGAGATTTGTCAAGCGTTCTTCGAACAAACGCGTCGCATCAAAGCCCATTTCCTTGGCACGATAATTCATGGCAGCAGCCTCAATCACGACAGAGATGTTACGACCTGTTTTAACTGGAATACGGATACGAGGAATGGCTACGCCAGAAATTTCAAGTTCCTCTGCATTGTTTCCAAGACGATCAAAAGTTTTATGTGTATCGTAATTTTCCAAATAAACAGCCAACTGGACTTGTGAAGAATCCTTGACGGCACTCGCACCGTAGAGGCTCATGACATCGATAATCCCAACCCCACGAATTTCAATCAGGTGTCTCAAGATTTCAGCCGGTTCACCCCAAAGAGTAATCTCATCCTTGGCAAAGATATCGACACGATCATCGGCTACCAAGCGGTGACCACGTTTGACAAGCTCCAGACCTGTCTCACTCTTACCGATGCCACTATCACCTTGAATCAAGACACCCATTCCATAGATATCCATCAAGACACCGTGCACACTGGTCCGTTCTGCCAAACGAGAATCCAGATAACTAGATAACTCCCCAGATAAACGACTGGTTGCTGTACGACTGGTTAAAATGGCAATCTTACATTCTCTGGCTGCCTTTAACATTTCCTCCGGAACCACCAAACCACGGGCAACAATAACCGCAGGTGTCTCAGGTAGAAACATTTTTTTCAAGACTTGGTAACGGTTGTGAGAGGACATCGAAACGAGATAGGACCACTCCTTCATTCCCAAGAGCTGGATTCGCTCTGGAGTGTAGTAGTCAAAATAGCCTGTCATTTCAAGACCAGGTCGCGTAATGTCCGCGGTATTAATTTCTTTTTCGAGTAATTCTGGTTCGCCATAGACAATGTCTAGTCTAAGCTTTTCAATCACTTCTTTTACTAAAACCGACATCATTTCCTCCTTCAAATGAGTTCTTCTTTCTATTATATCAAATTGTAGGAGGATATTTGAGATTTTTGCAGGCTTTGAAGTATTTATTTATACTCAATGAAAATCAAAGAGCAAACTAGGAAACTAGCCGCAGGCTGTACTTGAGTACGGCAAGGCGACGTTGACATGGTTTGAATTTGATTTTCGAAGAGTATTAAAAGAAAAAAGACTAGATTTCTCCAGCCTTTCATTTCTAATTAGAATTTTTTACGTTTACGAGCTGCTTCTGATTTACGTTTACGTTTTACAGAAGGTTTTTCATAGAATTCACGTTTGCGTGTTTCTTGAAGAGTACCAGCTTTAGTAACCGCACGTTTGAAACGACGAAGTGCGTCGTCAAGAGATTCATTCTTACGTACTACTGTTTTAGACATTTTTTTCACTCCCTTCAAGTTCAAGATCTATTCTATTTTACACGTAAAAGTAATAATTGTCAAGAAAAAATCCGGTTTAATTTTGATTTTTTTGCCATTTATACAAGTCTTGAAAGCATCAATTAAATAGAGAAACTGAAAGAGTTCATTTTTTTATTTTTCAAGTAAGCTGAGCGCTTCAGCATCTGCAATAATGGTCACATCTGGGTGGTTTTGTAGGCTACTTGCTGGTAAGTTCTCAGTCACTGGACCAGACACTGTTCCTGCAATGGCTTCTGCTTTCGACTCACCATAAGCAAAGAGAAGGATTGACTTGGCATCCAAGATATTTTTAATCCCCATTGAAATGGCTTGGGTTGGGACGTCTTCAATCTTGTCAAAAAAGCGCGCATTGGCTTCAATAGTAGACTGATCAAGCTCTACTAGATGCGTTTGACTGTCAAATGGAGTACCAGGTTCATTAAATCCGATATGTCCATTGCGACCGATTCCCAAGATTTGAAGGTCAACTGGATGGTCAGCCAAAATTTGGTTGTAGCGTTCAACTTCAGCTTCAGCATGATCCTTAACACCACGTGGCAAAAAACTTTCTTTAAATGGTTTTTGGTTGAACAAGTTTTCTTGCATGAAGTAACGGTAAGACTGTGGGTTGTCCCCATCAAGGCCTACATACTCATCAAGGTTGACACTGGTTAGATCTGAAAAATCAAGGTCACTCTCAACAATTTCCTTGTAAAATTCAAGCGGGCTACTTCCTGTCGCAAGTCCTAGGGTTTGAGCGCCATTGGCTAATTTTTCCTTCAAAATCTCAAAAGCAACTTTTCCACCTTCGATTTGGTTTTCAACTTTAATAACTTTCATCTTTTTATCCTCCGTTTCAATCTATATTTATTATATGGTATAGACCAATTTTTGTCAAGTGAAAACGATTTAATTTCTAAAAAAAGAGCGACTATACTTGAAACATGTTATAATGGATAAGATTAGAACTTAGAAAGAATGAACAGATATATGAATACAGCTGATTTTGATTTCCACTTACCCGAGGAATTGATTGCCCAAACGCCCCTCGAAAAACGGGATGCCTCTAAACTCCTCGTTGTCAACCGTGAGACGGGAGAAATGCAGGATAAACACTTCCACTCTATTATTGATATGCTGGAACCTGGTGATGCCCTCGTTATGAACGATACCCGCGTTCTCCCTGCCCGTCTCTATGGTCAAAAGGAAGAAACTGGAGGTCATGTGGAACTTCTCCTGCTCAAAAATACTGCCGGAGATGAGTGGGAAGTTCTGGCTAAACCTGCCAAACGCCTCAAGGTTGGCACTCGTGTTAGATTTGGTGATGGCCGTCTCAGCGCTGTTGTTACGGAAGAATTGACTCACGGGGGCCGCATTGTCCGCTTTGAATACCAAGGAATTTTCCTAGAAGTCTTAGAAAGTCTGGGTGAAATGCCGCTACCGCCTTATATCCATGAAAAACTGGATGACCGTGAACGCTATCAAACGGTCTACGCTAAAGAAAGTGGCTCTGCTGCAGCACCGACTGCTGGTCTTCACTTCACCAAAGAACTGCTGGCAGAAATCCAAGCTAAGGGTGTTCATCTGGTCTATCTGACTCTTCATGTCGGGCTCGGAACCTTTAGACCCGTTTCTGTGGATAATCTAGACGAACACGAAATGCACTCAGAATTCTATCAACTTTCTGAGGAAGCTGCTGCCACCCTTCGCTCTGTTAAGGAAAATGGTGGTCGTGTCATCGCTGTCGGAACCACTTCTATCCGCACCTTGGAGACCATTGGTTCCAAGTTTGATGGGCAAATCCAAGCAGATTCTGGCTGGACCAATATCTTTATTAAACCTGGATATGAGTGGAAGGTCGTAGATGCCTTCTCAACCAACTTCCACCTGCCAAAATCAACTCTGGTTATGTTGGTTTCTGCCTTTGCAGGTCGTGAATTAGTCTTAGATGCCTACCACCATGCCATTCAAGAACACTATCGCTTCTTTAGTTTTGGCGATGCCATGTTTATCTATTAATTTTCACAATCAAAAAAGCGCATATTATCAAGGTTTTATAAAGCCTGATAATATGCGTTTTGTAATGGATAAAAAATGAGTTAATTTATTCTAAAGCTCGGATCTTTCAAACTCTGGACACTGGCATTGATAACCGCACCGACAATTAAAATCTTAGCGATAAGAATAAACCAGAACATCATGACCACCACGACGACGGAACTGAAAAAACGGACGTCCACTAGGTGATTGACATAATTGTTAATATAGACTGAAAAGATATTGAGCAGTAAGGCCAGAGTCAACAAGACAAAGGCACTACCTGGCAATACATGTCGAATTCGTCGCACCTTAACATTAGGCAGGAAATAATAAAGCATGACCAAGATTGCAAAAATCAAGGCATAGACCAAGGGGCCTGTCAGGTCTTGCAGATAAGCAAAAATAGGACTATCCGATTTCCAGTAACTTTTGATAAGGTTGAGAAGCATGCGACCAAAGACACTCAAAAACAGAGCTAAGGCAAAGAGAATCTGCAAGCCAAAACTGACTAGTAAACTCATCAATTGCTGATAAATTAAACCTCTACTCTTAGCTACTCCGTAAGCTTTATTAAAGGCTTTCTGTAGGAAATTCATGGATTTTGAAAAGGTCCAGAGGGCTGACAAAACCGCAAAACTCAATAAGCCTGTTGACGGTTGGGTCAGTACTTCTGTAATAATTTTTGCGACCACATCATACATGGTATCGGGCAAGAATTCATTGACAACCTTTAAAAAATTTGAAACTGGAATCTGAAAATAAGGGAGGATATTAACCACCACCAAAAGCAGGGGAAAAATCGAAATCAACCAATAGTAGGCTACTGCGACACTGGTCAACTCACTATCTGATGCTTGATAATAATGCAAAAAAGCTTTTACTAAAGGCTTGTCTATCAGCTCTTTCCAGCACTTTTTCATGTCACACTCCTTCACTTATAATCTTATACTCAATGAAAATCAAAGAGCAAACTAGGAAGCTAACCGCAGGTTGCTCAAAGCACTGCTTTGAGGTTGTAGATGAAACTGACGAAGTCAGTAACCATACCTACGGTAAGGCGACGCTGACGTAGTTTGAAGAGATTTTCGAAGAGCATTAACTAATTTCTTCTTACCAATTCCACCATATCATAAGGCAGGGTATTGGCAGCTTCCTTCAAGGAATAGTTCTCTAAGTTATTCACATTTTGTCGTAACTTCTTGGCATACTTGGTCGTAATCAATCGTTTTTCTTCATATTCGAAAATCAACTTGCGCTCCAGATAATAGCCTCTCAGCATTTCATCGATATTGTTGGGCTTGACGCGATTGATAACCCGTTCGACAAAGGCACCACTGGTGATGATAGCTGTTTCTCGGAGACGAGAATCCTGCATGAAACTGATTAAAGAACTCTTATAAACCCCTTTAAGGTTTTCCAAACTTTCGATAATCATCTCTGTATTTTCTAGATAGAGCTCTGCAATTTGGTCATAGTCAAGGGCTCTGAGTTTCTGTGATTCTTCATTTTTCCAACTGCGGAAGGTCTTGCCAAAGGTAAAGACTTCGTGAAGGAGAAAACGTAAAATCCGCAAGGAAACAAGGAAATAATAGGTCAAACGTGAAGCAAACTTGCGATTTATACTTTGTTCCATGTTTTTCAAATAACGTTGGTAAACTCGATAGGCACGCTCACTCATCTTGCCTTCTTCGTAAGCCTGTTCTAAACCATCACTTTCAATACTGAGGATGAGAAGTTTTAAGGCCTCCCAGTCTTCTTGAGCCCCCTTATTTTCTTGACTCAGTATGAGATTTTCAATACGTCCATGATAATTGTCAATGGCTGCATAGAGAGGGAGCTTATTTCTGGTATCTTCCAACTCTTTTTCCAACTCTAGCGTTACTTCATTCAAAATAGCGATATGCATGAGATAATCCTTGCTTTCTTCCTGTTCATCAGAAAGATGAGGCAAGACCAAGAGACCTGTTAAAAAGCTTACCAGCGTCACACCTGCGACAAGGAAAAGTAAGAGAGGATACTCCTGCTCTAGATTACTTGGTATCAGAAGAATCGTAGCAATCGACACCGTTCCCTTGACACCTGAAAAGGTCAAAAGAAGCATGTCCTTCATATACTTATTTAGCTTTTTCTTGAGACGTCTAGTCCTATAGGCATAATAGCCATAAATCATGACAAAACGAATAGCAAAGAGGACAAAGGTAAGGGCTATAAGAGATACAAATAACAGTAAGGGATTATAGATTGGATTGGTCAAGATAGGCTCTGCTATCATTTCCAACTCCATCCCTAAAATCACAAAGACAGAACCGTTCAGCATAAAATTCACTGTATGCCAAACCGTCTCGGTCACCGTATCCACTTGGGCTTCGAGGAGCGTAATTTTCTTAAATCGGCTTGCCTTTAAAATCCCAGCAACTACAACGGCAATAATCCCTGAAACGTGGACTTCTTCTGCCAGGAAGAAGGTCACCAGAGGCAAACTCAATTCCAGAAGGAGCTCACTAGCAATATCCGTTGCTCTCACACTTAGCAAGAAGCTATGGAGGAAACGGTTAGTCATGGCTGTTAAAAAGCCAATCAAAAAACCGCCTAGGATTGAAAAGATGAGCGAACTACTTGCTTGCCCAAGGGAAAAGGCTCCAGTTGTCCAAGCTGTCAAAGCTACCTGAAAGGCAACCAAACCTGATGCATCATTCAAAAGTCCTTCACCCTTAAGGATATTGGACACGCGCTTAGGAAAGCTAAAGCGCTCCGAAAGAGAGGCAAAGGCCACCAAGTCCGTAGGGCCAAGGGCTGCCCCAACAGCCAAGCAAGCCGCCAAGGGAAGACTGAGCCAAAGAAAATGGGCCAAGCCACCCAAACTCAGGGTCGAGATGAAAATCACTGGAAATATGAGATAAACAATGATTCGCCAGTGTTTTAAAATAGCCGTAATATCTGCTTCCTCCGACTCTCGGAAAAGCAAGGGCCCGATAACCAGAGCCAAAAACAACTCTGTATTGAGGTGAAAGTCGGTATTGGGTAAAAAGAGACCAATCACGATTCCCAAAAGAATTTGCACCAAAGGGAGAGGTAAAAAGGGCAGGAGCTTATTGGTTGTACTTGAGACAATCAAGACCAGTAAAAATAGGATGAGGTAAATCAGTAATTCCACGCACGTCCTCCTTAATCTTTTTTACAACAAGATTCAAATATCTCCTTCTGCTCTTTGATTTTTTGGTCAATCTTGGAACAATCCTTGTGCTCAATTTTTCTCTGGCACCGTTCCATTTCAAGAGCAACTAATTTTTTCTTGATTTTAAGCATTTTTTTGCTCATATGTGCTTGATCTAACACCCCCACCGCTCGTTCGTGGTGGGTTGATTCAACAAAATTCTGGCGCATGGCATCCAGCTTTTCACGTAGGTATTGTTTATCCATGTCTATATCTCTCTAATTTTTCAATCATCACTAAAAATGGTGGGTTGTTGACTTGGTTTAAAGTTCGGTAAATGGCAGCTGTGTACTCTTGTTGGTTCAACTGACTGACAAAATCCAAGACAGCATCCCTCTCGAGGTCGCCTCCTTCATGTCCATAGTAGATCATGATGGCAATCCGTCCCCCTTTGACAAGCAAATGACACAGCTTTTCTAAGGCTTCAATCGTTGTCTGAGGTTGGGTAATGACTGACTTATCAGCTGACGGCAGATAGCCCAGATTGAAAATTCCTGCCTTGGCTTCTGTCACAAACTGGTCCAGTGTCTCATGGCCTTGCAAGATTAACTGGGCATTTGTCAGGCCAGCTTGGTTCAAACGCTCTTGCGTCTTTTCCAAGGCTTGCTCCTGAATATCAAAGGCATAGACTTGCTTAGCTAGCTTGGCTAGAAAAAGCGTGTCATGACCATTTCCCATGGTTGCATCCACTACGATATCATCCTGAGTTACAACCTCAGCTAAAAAATCATGTGCCATCTCAAGTGGTCTTTTCATTTTCAAACTCCTGTTTTACAGCCTTGCATCCTTGAACGCTTCCACGACGTCTCATTTCAGTTTCAATAGCATTTAGAACTTCCCATTTATTGAGGCTCCACATCGGCCCAATCAGCATATCTCTAGGTGCATCTCCCGTGATTCGATGGATGACGATATGTTTGGGAATGATTTCCAGTTGGTCACAGATGACCTTAACATATTCGTCCTGACTCATCAGTTGTAAGCGTCCCTCATGGTAATCCCGTTGCATACGTGTATTTGTCATGAGGTGAAGCAAGTGCAGTTTAATTCCTTGAATATCGTTATCCGTAACACAGCGGCGGACATTTTCAATCATCATCTCATGGGTTTCACCAGGCAAACCATTGATCAAATGGGAAACAATCTCAATTTTTGGATATTTCCTCAAACGCTTGACCGTTTCCACGTACAATTCATAGGAATGGGCACGGTTAATCAGGTCAGAGGTTGCTTCATAAGTAGTCTGCAAGCCCAATTCAACCGTCACATGCATGCGCTCCGACAACTCAGCCAAATATTCGATGGTTTCGTCTGGTAAACAGTCTGGCCGTGTTCCGATATTGATTCCTACTACACCTGGCTCATTGATGGCCTGCTCATAGCGTTCCCGAATGATTTCCACCTTTTCATGGGTATTGGTAAAATTCTGAAAATAAACCAGATACTTCTGAACATCTGGCCACTTGCGGTGCATAAAGTCAATTTCCTTATAAAATTGCTCACGAATAGGCGCATCTGGTGCCACAATGGCATCTCCAGAACCGGAAACCGTACAAAAAGTACAGCCCCCATGAGCCACAGTTCCATCACGATTGGGACAGTCAAATCCCGCATCAATAGGGACTTTAAAGGTCTTTTCTCCAAAGAGTTTTCGATAATAATCATTCAAGGTGTTATAAGATTTCATAACTTTCATTATAACAAAAAACAACCACAATCTCAAAAGCCTGACTTTCCTATAAATTCCTCTGTTTCTCGTTTCCATTAGCGATTTTTTATGATACAATATGGATATGATTTTAATGAAATTAGCATCTATTTTATTATTGATACTGACCTTAGTAGTCTGCATTATCATAACCAAACTTTTTAGATTAAAAAAACTAGGACGAAACTTTGCGGATTTGGCTTTTCCAGTCTTGGTATTTGAGTATTACTTGATTACAGCTAAAACCTTTACCCATAATTTCCTCCCTAGACTAGGCCTAGCCCTCTCTCTCCTAGCCATTATTCTCGTTTTTTTCTTCCTTTTGAAAAAACGTAGCTTTTACTATCCTAAATTCATCAAATTTTTCTGGCGTGCAGGATTCTTATTAACCCTTGTCATGTATATCGAGATGATTGTTGAATTGTTCTTAATGAAATAATTGAATCCCTAAACATTTTCTAGGGATTTTTGCTTTCTCTACAAAATAAGGTAGATAATAACACTATACAATTTTATACAAAGAAAATCCCTTAGAAACTTATATTCCAAGGGATTTATCTTCTATCTAAGACAAGAGTTTCTCTCCACTCTTTAATGATAACGAAAGTATCAAAATTTCTAGTCTTCTTTTTTACCTTTAGTGGCTACTAATCCTGCACTCAAACAGAGTAGAGCTAAACCTGCTGCTACTGTTTCTTGGCTTGTCACACTACCTGTATTTGGTAACTGGGCTTTATTAGTTTGACTAGCTTCACTTGGAGCAATTGGTTTTGTTTCTGCTTTTTCTGACACTTGTGGTTTTGTATCTACCGGCTGTACTGGTTTCGTTGTTTCACCAGCTGTACCGACTTCTATGATGCGATCCTGAGCCATAACTTTATCATAGCTATCCTTTTCAGTTCGCTTACCATTTTCAACCTCGATTAAGTGAACACGGACTCCTTGTCTTCCTTCTTGGAGGACTCGAGTTTGACCTACTGGAAGTTTATCGTTCTTTTGTTCCTGAACTTTGAAATCGATTGTTTCTTCTTCAATTACAAGTTCTGGTCTGTTAAGCACAAGATTTTTCACTTCGTCTTCTGGAAGAGAGGTGCCTGGTTTGGTTCCAACTTCCACGATACGATCTTGTGCCGCAACTTTATCGTAAGTTTCTTTAAGCTGACGTTTTCCATTTTCCACTTCAATCAAGTGAACACGGACGCCTTGTTTTCCTTCTTGGAGGACACGGGTTTCACCTAGATACAACTTATCAGACTTACGCTCCTGAACCTTGAAGTCAATGGTTTCTTCTTCGATTACAAGTTCTGGTCTGTTGAGGACAAGATTCTTCACTTCATCTTCTGGAAGGGCGGTGCCTGGTTTCGTTCCAACCAAGACGATGCGGTCTGTCGGTGCCTCTACCACTTCATGGAGTTTTTCTTCCTTACTTCCATCAGAATTAATTGCTGTAAAGATACGTTCCTTACCAACTTTTCCTTCTTGTTCTACACGAGTCTCACCTAGATAAAGTGTTGAATCTTTTTTCTCAACTGTCTTGTAGGCCAAATCGTTTTCAACAAATTCAAGTTTTGGAAGTTCCTCCTGTACAGCAGCAACTGTCTTCTCAGAAACTGGTTTTTCCTTAGTCAACTGGATACGGTATTCCTTAACTTGTTTTCCACTTTCTGAAACGAGGCGAACAAGTACTGGAAGGCTGTCTTCTCCACTATCTACAACTGTTGAAGCTACTTGATTGGTTTCTTCAACTGAGACTTTTGGACGTTGACCTTTATAGGTAATTTGATAATCTTGACGATTTTCAGCGAAATCAGCAAGTTCTTTTCCATCTACAAGAATCTTCGATTGAGTACTTTCTTGAGGCAATTCGCTTGGTGCAAGGAAGGTCATCTCAATCATCGCAACACCGCTCTTATCTGCTTTACGCTCCATACGCCATCTCATGGCTTTAGCTTTGACAGCTTTAAATGTTACGTTGATTTCATCACCAGCTGCAATGTCTTTATCCACACGATAAGGAACAGCTTCCCAATTTTCTGGATTGTTAAATGGATGGCCTGATTCGTATGCTTGGTAGTTTGAATAGTAGGTCGGCACTTCAAAGTCTGGGCCAATATAACGTTCCAAAACAAGTTTAGATGGTGCATCTGTACCACTATCTGCAAAGAAGTGAAGTTTGGCTTGCGCAACAGTCCGCTCTACAATCTTACCATTTTCACGGAAGATGACGCCTGCTGATACTTCTGGATTGGTAGACGGTCTTGCAGACCAGTTTGTCCAACGACGATTTTCAGAGTGATCTCTATCATTGATATAGTCTACACGGTCATGAGAACTGTCGTCAATATCATTAGTTGCTGAAGCAAAGGCCTGGTTACTGTTTTCATCATAGTTAGGGTTATCTGAAAGAGCCTCACCAAGTTTATCTGTCACTCGTACAGTGAACTCTGCAGTAAGATTGCTACCAAGGACACGACCTCGAACAGTAAATTGACCTGCTTTTGTCAGATTTTCTGCTGGAACTTCTTCCCATTCAACTGTCAGGTCTTTTGTTTCGTAGCCGTCTTTACCTGTGAAGTAAACCGGAACCTTAGTTGGCAATTCAAGTGGTTGGTCTAGTTGCAACAAGCGAGCTTGTTTAACTGCAGCAACTGGTTTACGAGAAAGTAAGTCTTTATCCTTAGTGAAGTGCAGACGGTATTCTCCTAAGATGTCGCCATTTTCAGCTTTCGCGATGACACGAACTGGCTCACCTTCACGAACACTTGGAACGACGGTTGCGAGACCATTGTTGCTAACACTTGCTGTGACTGCGGGAACTTTTCCATCTACAGACTCAAGGTAGTAGTCTGTCAAATCAGGGTTGAAGTTTGCTAAGTCTTTGCCGTCAACTTGTATTCTTGTTTGTCCTTGTTTGGCTGCCGCAACTTGTTTCGCAAAGATTTGTACTTCTGTGATAGACGTTCCACGCTTGTTATCTGCTTTAACCATGCGAATGCGAACAGCATAGGTTTCAACTTTATCAAAGCTAAAGTGATTCATTTCTCCAGCCTTGAGTTGTTCTGGAGCTTTTAGATTAGTCACTTGTTTCCAATTAGCAGGATCATTAAAGACATGGTTTTCATTACCGACAAAGCTAGGATTCTTAGGAGCTGTTGGAACAGTCTTACCAACATAATACTCTATCACATAAGATTTCGGTGCACCGACTCCATGGTCTTCGTGGAATCCGACACTTAGATTATCAACGGAGCGTTTGCTCAAGATACCGGAATCTCCGAACAGAACACCGACTGAAGCTTCTGGATTACTACGATTCCAGTTTGTCCAACGATTGGCTGGTCGGTCATTAAAGGAAATCAATTTATCGTTGACATTTGAAACAGGGTCGGTTGGATTTGAATCTGAAGCAAAGGCAAGTGGCAATTCTGAACCGGTCCATTGGTCAGAAATGTTTGCACCTTGCTCAGTTTGAGCAGATACGCGAACATGAAGTTTAGTTGTTAATTGAGTACCTTCTAAGCGACCATTAACTGTAAAGACACCTTCCTTAGCGTATTGCTCTGGACGAATCGCATCCCATGCAACCTTAGCTGATGAAACGTGACCATTTGAATCATATGTACGAACGCTTTCTGGTAATTGTGGTGCTTCTGCGATTGGAGTTGTCACACTAACTTCTTCAACTGAAACGATGCCTTCTACAGATACTTTAGCACGCGCTTCAAGGTCAATGCCTTCAACTTTACCTAACACTTCAAAGCTTTGATAGTGGTCTAGTTTTTCTTTCGGAATAGCTTGCCAAGTGACTTTGTGAGCTTTAGGGAAACCTTTGTCATACTCAACCGTTACTGTTGATGGAAGAGTAGGTTCTTGGTGTAAATCTGTCACTACATTTACAGGACGGATGGATTGCGCAATCTTCTTCTCAGTATTGGCTTGTATAGTGAGATTGATTTGACCTGTAGCACCCTCATATTCAGCTTTCAGAGTAAGTGCTCCTGGTTTATGCAACTCAAGCATTCCTTTTCGGACTGCAACTTCCCCTTCACCACTTGTAGAGAAGCTCACCTTATCAGCTGGTAATACAGCTTGCGTTCCATCTTGATAATGAGCTCGAACCGACAAGTTGACTGTTTGGTCTTCTTTGAGACCGTCAGCTTGTTCCACTTGCAAGCTCAAGTGAGCAATTTTTGGTGCTTCTTCTAGGAATTGAATTGCATAGGTTTGAAGAGGGCCACCATCTTTAGACTGAACAAAGATGCTCGCACGCATGCCGTTTGCTGCGCTTGCTTGAAGAACTGTAACATCAGCATTTTCAGCACTTGCTATGACTTCTGGCAATTGGGCACCATAAGCAAGAGTGCGGTATTGCATTGGTTGTTGACTAGTAAGCCCTGTTACTGCCTCACCACCAACAGTAACAGTTGGCACTACAGGTGCTGCAACTTTTCCTTCTTCTACCACAAGGGTTGCATGAATAGTTTCTCCAGCTAACTGACCAGTCATTTGAATACGTGATCCTGCTACTGAAAGTTTGGCTTTATCTGCTTCCGCAATCTCCCAGCTATCTACTTCGTACTCTTGTACACTTCCATCGGTTACAAGTATTGACACATATTTATCTACAGTGTTCAAATCTGCTCCTGGAGCAACACGTTTAACTGTTGGTAATTCTTTCGCAATTGCTAGAACCTCAACACGAGCCTCTACCTCACGTCCATTTGCTGTACCTTTAGCAGTCACAACTCCTGCTTGACTAACATCGACTTGAGACCAAGTTACTGGAAGTTTTTCACGACTACCATCGCTGTATACAAAACCTACTGTTTTCGGCATTTTTGGATCTTTACCAATTAATGTACGAACTCTTGCTACTTCTGTCCCTAAAACAGTTTTTTCTTGTCCTTCTTTTTTACCAGTAAAGACAGTTACTTGACTAGATTTCAAGAGATCTGAATGGGCTGTCAGTGTGAATTTACCTGCTTGTTCAGTTGATTTGACAATGGCAACACCTTTACCATTAAATGCTTTACGAATCCAAGAACCATCTGCTTGCGCCTTATAGCGTTCACGGCTGGCTTGTTCCCCGTTATCGACACCGACAAGTTGGCCTTGTCCGTGCAATTGGAAGCGAACCAGATTATTGGCAGTTGGTACTACATTCCCTTGACTGTCAACAATTTCATAGTAGATGTATGTCAAGTCTTTTCCATCTGCTGCGATTGCATGATCTTCTTTGATAAGACGAACAGCCGCTGGCTTACCAGCAGTCGTAATCTTGTCACGTGCAATTTCTTTACCAGCTTCATCACGAGCAATTGCTTCCAAGGTACCTGGTTGATAAGCAACTTTCCATTCAAGATAAAGTTCATTAGCATTAGCACCTTCTTGGTAAGTTCGTCCATCGCTAGTTTGTTTTTTGTTGAAAGTCTTAAGACCGAGAGATTTTCCATTCAAGAACAATTCTACACTTGCAGCATTAGAATAAGCACGTACAGGGATTTTATTTTCCGCGTCTGCTACATTGTCTATCAACTCTTTGTTTTCCCAGTTCCAGTGAGGAAGAAGGTGAACCATTGGTTTTTTCTTGGCAGAAACCCATTGACTTTGGTAAAGATAAAAATCATTTTTTGGAATACCTGCAGTATCTACGATACCAAAGTAAGAGCTTTTAACTGGCGTGTTGTTTTGGTTGTGCCATGGAGTTGGTTCACCGATATAGTCCGTACCTGTCCAAATGAATTGACCAGCATAGCCAGCATTGTCACGGTCAAATGTCCATGAAGCAGTTGCCGTTTTACCCCAACCAACACGGTCATTTCCATAATCTGACTGTTCATAGTTACGCCATGACTGATTACTTTGTACCCACTCACGCTCTGGGTGGAAGTAACTTCCTCTTGTACGCGTTGCTGAAGATGTTTCTGACCCATAAATCAACCAGTTTGGATGCTTAGCTCTAAGGGCTTTGTAATTATCTTCAGAGTAGTTAAATCCAACAGCATCGAGTTCATCAGCAATTTTTTCATGCCCACCGCTACCATTACCGAAACGGAACTTATCTGCTCCCATGGTAACATAACGAGTTTTATCAACATCCTTGATAACTTTGACTAGACGTTTAACAGTCGCTAGAGAATGAGGATCCCCATTTGCTTCACCGATTTCATTTCCGATTGACCACATAAAAACAGCAGGATTATTTTTGTCTCTCTCTACCATAGTACGTAAATCGTAGTCGGACCATTTTTCACCTTTTTTAGCCTCAGGATGGGTAGCATCTTTTTCAAAGAAACGTCCGTAGTCATAAGGTTTCTTTCCACCATACCAAGTATCAAAGGCCTCTTCTTGAACAAGTAAGCCAAGTTCAGCTGCAATCTGTAAAGTCTGAGGACTTGCTGGGTTGTGAGTCGTACGAATCGAATTCACCCCCATTTCCTTCATCTGTTTCAGTCTACGGTACTCAGCCTTGTAGTTTTCTTCTGCTCCAAGCGCTCCGTGGTCATGGTGCAAGGAAACTCCATGGAATTTAATGCGTTCACCATTCAAAGAGAAGCCCTCATTTGGAGTCCAGTTATAATATCGGTAACCAAACAGATCTTTCTTAGCATCAACTAATTGACCGTCCCGGTAAACACGTGTAACTAATTCATACAAGGCCGGTTTGTCATTTAAAACCGTCCAGAGTTTTGGTCTTTCAACTTCTAAAATCGCATCAAGACTAGTTACTTCATGTGCTTTCAAGGTACGGCTCTCTGTACGTACTAGACCTGTCACAGCCTGACCACCACGTTCAACGATTTGATATTCTGCTACAAGTTGATGGTCTTTGTCGTCCGTATTGATAATTTTGCTGGTCACATGAGTTTCAACCTTGCCGTGTTGCTGTTGTTCAAGTTTTGGTGTTAAGATGGTTGTCCCATTTTTCTCAACATGAACTTTATCTGTCACTTGTAAAGTCACATCACGGTAAATACCGCTACCTGAATACCAACGGCTGCTTGGTTGTTTGTTGACTGCATGAACAGCAATTACATTCTCACGTCCATCTTTGTTCAAATAGTTAGTGATGTCATATGAAAATTGGTTATAACCATTTGGGTAATGACCCACTAACTGACCATTGACATAAACTTGAGAATCCATGTAGACGCCATCAAAAGTGAGGCGAACATTTTTCTTGAGATCTTTTTCATCTAGTTTGAAAGTCTTGCGATACCAAGCTTCCCCACCGTTAAGCTGTCCACCTTCATTTTGTGCAGGAGATTCATGATCAAAATCATTAAAGATACTCCAGTCATGCGGTAAATCTAATTTTTTCCACGTAGATACATCTGCATCCGGTTTAATGGCTTCCTTAGAATTTGCATTGAGTTTAAAGTGCCAATTTTGGTTAAAATTCACTTTTCTGTCTTCAATCATTTGGTTGACTTCTTCATTTGTCACAGCTTTAACATCTTCCTTGAGCGGTTTTTCTTGACTTGAAGCTTGTGATTCTATCTTTGAAGCTTTTTCTTCAGATTTTGAAGATGCTTTTTCCTCTTTTGGAGTCACTGCTTCATCTTCTTTCTTCTCAGATGAAATAGACTCAGTGGCACTAGGTTGTTTTTGTGCTGTACTTTCAACTATATTTTTAGTTTCCAAAGCTTGATCAACCTTTTCTTCTACTATCGGTTTTTCCTCTTTAGGTTTCTCAGCAGTACGAGTAATAGGTGTTTCATCCGCATTAACTACAGATTCTCCAGCTATATTTCCTGCGAATAGAACTGCACAAGTTCCAATCATTACTGAGCAAGCTCCTACAGCAAATTTACGAATGCTATAGACTCTTTTCCGATTCCAATGGCTTTTTTCCATAAAATCCTCCTTTTAGTAATCGCTTTCATTTTTATGTAAGCGCATACTTTTAATAGTCTTTTACCCTTATTTTATTAAATAATATAGGAATTTTCAATACTCTAGCATATAAAATAATATTTTTGATTGTTTTTTCTAAAATTTGTAGAAGAATTTTAAAAAAACTGAATGTAGTTTTAAAAGAAAAAATACTTATTAACCTTTAAATTAAAAGAAGTAAAAAAGTCCCTTTAAAAGGAACTTCTACTATTTATAATTAAAAGTTTCCCCTGCCAGCTTATCAGCTAGCTTTGGAAAAAGAGTATAAAACTTATGGGCTAGGTTCAACAACATCGGGAGATTGAGTTCTCGTTTGTTTTTTCCTATAATCTTGACAATCTTTTTAGCCACTGCATCTGGTTTCAACAGGAAGCGTTCAACCGACTTGAGATAGCTTCCATCTGGGTCGGCTTGGTCGAAAAATCCTGTGCGGATTGGTCCTGGATTGACAGTCGTTACGTAAATACCATAAGGCATCAGTTCGAGGCGTAAGGCATTTGAAAAACCAATGGCCGCAAACTTGGTAGCAGAGTAGAGACTAGACTTACCAGTAGCGATCAAACCTGCCATGCTAACAATATTGATGATATGGCCTTTTCGACTTTCCTTCATTCGAGCCGCAAGGCGACGAGACAGATTCATTAGGGCAAAGGTATTGACCTCGAACATCTGATGAATATCTTGGTCGGAAATCTGGTCAAATTCCTCAAAAATCCCGTAACCAGCGTTGTTTACCAAAACATCAATCTCGTCATAGCGGAGATGAAGGTCTGCTAGCAGAGTTTCTAAGGCTGAATCATCGGTAATATCGATTTCAATCAATTCTGCATAGGGATGGTTTCCGTAGAGTTGGACTAATTTTTCCTTATTTCGACCAAGTAAGATGAGTTGGTCATTTGGCAAGAGTTTGACCATTTCTTGAGCTAGGCCACCGCTAGCACCTGTAATGAGAATAGTAGGCATACTTATCCTTTCCCAAGCTTTTAGATTTCCACTTCTTCCAAGTCTTTGACCACATGGACATTTTCAAAAACACTAGCAGCGTCTTTTTTGAGCTTGCTGATATCTTTTGAGAGAAAACGGGCACTGATATGGTTGAGCAAGAGGCGTTTGGCTCCTGCTTCTACCGCTACTTGTGCCGCTTGCATATTAGTAGAGTGGCCATGGTTACGAGCAATTTTTTCATCACCCTTGCCATAAGTCGATTCATGGATAAGGACATCGGCATTGACAGCCAGACGCACACTGGCATCCGTTTTTCGAGTGTCTCCTAAAATAGTGATAATTTTACCTGGACGTGGAGCTGAGATATAGTCTGCTGCCTTGATTTCAGTACCGTCTTCCAAAACAACATCCTGGCCGTTTTTGATTTTCCCAAAAAGTGGGCCAAATGGGACACCAGCAGCCTTGAGCTTTTCAGCATCTAAGGTACCTTCTAGGTCCTTTTGCATGACACGATAGCCAACGCAGAAAATAGTGTGGTCCAACTCCTCTGCATACACTGTGAATTTATCGGTCTCAAGGATTTTTCCTAAAGAATCTTGGTCAAACTCATGAAAATGAATACGGTAAGGCAGGCGCGAACCTGACACACGAAGGCTGGTTAAGACAAAGGACTTGATCCCTTGAGGTCCATAGATTTCCAAATCCGTCTGCTCTTCATTAGCCTGAAAGGCTCGACTAGAAAGGAAACCTGGTAAGCCAAAAATGTGGTCTCCATGCAGGTGGGTGATAAAAATTTTGCTGACCTTACGTGGTCGAATTGTGGTTTCCAGAATGCGATTTTGCGTTCCTTCTCCACAGTCAAATAGCCAGACTTCGTTAATCTCATCCAATAATTTCAGAGCGAGACTTGAAACGTTGCGGGCTTTAGAGGGCTGACCAGCCCCCGTTCCTAAAAATTGAATATCCATTCGATACTTTCTAATTAATCAATATATAACATGGCTGTGCGGTTTTCCGATCGGAAATAGCGCTTGCCAGAAAAAGCTGTGGCTTCTTGTAATAACTCCTCTTGGCTGTAGCCTTTGAGACGCTTACGACCGTCAGCCAAGCTTTCCAAATCTGTCAAAGCTGTAAGATTTTCCACGCTAACAACTTCCTCGTCCTCGACAGCCTTCATGTAAATCTTGCCAGACTCCTCAAAGACTAGCTGATGGGGAAAAATTTGTGCAATTTCAAAGAGTAAGTCATCCGAAATCTTCTCTTCATTCTCAGAGAAAATTCGACCAAGACCCTCACTCTCATAGCAAAAACCAAAGGATTTACCAGACAGATTAAGACGAATAAAAGGCTTGTTTTCGAGTGTGAAACTCGGCTCAGTATTGTAAAGATTCAGTTCCTGACTGAGTTCCGCAAAATAATCCGTCGCTGCCTCAGGACTCTTTTTTTGGTAAAGTTCTGCAAAGTAAGCATTGACCACGCTGGGCGGAGGTGTGATAAGTGCCAACTGCTCCTGCTCTGTCTTGCCAGCTAGAAGCTGATCCAGATAGACCTTGTCCAGACTTGTATAGCCTCCATATTTTAGAGCCAAGGTTTTGATATCAGTCATAAAATTCTTCTAACCTCCATTTGTTTTTCTCAGAAATGTAGCCTGTAATGACTTCGCCATCCTCTTGATAGTCACGTTCTTCCAGAATCGCAACACTTTCCAAATCATGAATCTTGTAGGACTTAGAAAAAGGCACGCGCAGAGTAAAGGATTCAAAAATATTCTTGATTTTCTCTAAAAATAGTGCCTGCAAGTTCTCGCGACTATCCTCAGACTTGGCAGAAATGAGGGCATAAGGAGTTTGGGTAGGCGTAAAATCTTCGACCAAATCCGCTTTATTATAAAGGGTCAGGCGAGGAATATCCTCCATTTCCAAGTCTTTCATGATGGACAAGACTGTTTTTTCATGCTCTTCGTGGTAAGGATTGCTGGCATCAATGACATGAACCAGAAGATCCACATGCTTGCTTTCTTCCAAGGTTGACTTAAAACTGGACACCAACTCTGTCGGCAAATCTTGGATAAAACCAACCGTATCAGTTAAAGTCACCTGTAGATTGCCCCCAAGATGGATACTCTTAGTCGTCGCATCTAGAGTCGCAAATAGCTCGTCAGCCTCATACTGGGTCTTACTGGTCAAGGTGTTCATGATGGTTGATTTCCCGGCATTGGTATAACCAATCAAACCAATCTTAAAGGTGCTAGACTCCAGACGTTTTTCTCTGACTGTTGCACGATTTTTCTCAACCACCTTGAGCTGACGCTCGATATCCGTGATTTGATTGCGAACGCTACGACGGTTCAGCTCCAGCTGGCTTTCACCAGGTCCACGGGAACCAATTCCCCCTGCCTGACGACTGAGCATAATCCCCTGACCAACCAAACGAGGCAAGAGGTATTTGAGCTGGGCTAGGTGAACTTGGAGCTTCCCTTCATGGCTTCGAGCCCGCATGGCAAAGATATCCAAAATCAACTGCATACGGTCAATAACCTTGACACCCAGAACTTCCTCTAGATTGACATTCTGCCGTGGAGTCAAGCGGTTATTGACGATGACAGTGGTAATTTCTTCTGCATCTACCATAAGCGCAATCTCTTCTAACTTACCAGAGCCGACGAAGGTCTTGGAATCATATTTTTCACGTTTTTGTCTGTAACTATCTACAACGACTGCCCCAGCTGTCTTAGCTAGACTGGCCAATTCTTCCATAGAGAGATCAAAATTGTCCATGCCCTGCAATTCTACACCAATGAGCAGGACCCGTTCCTCTTTTTTCTCCGTTTCAATCATCTAAAAACTCCTCTATCTGGCTTAAAATTCGGTCTTGCACACCAGTTTCTCCAATCTGATAAAAGGTGACCTGCATGCGATTACGGAACCAGGTCAACTGACGCTTGGCAAAACGACGAGTCGCCTGTTTGAGACTCTCACTAGCTTCCTCCAAGGTTTGCTCTCCACGGAAATAAGGAAAGAGTTCCTTGTAGCCAATTCCTTTAGCAGCCTGCACATCAGGGTAATGGTCAAAAAGCCACTTAGCTTCATCCAAAAGCCCAGCCTCAAACATTAGATCTACTCGGCGATTGATACGCTCATAAAGCTGACTGCGCTCATCGTCCAAGCAGATAATCAGCGGTTCATACAAGGTCTCTTGATTTTCCAAATCCTGACCAAAATGGGCAATTTCCAAGGCACGCATAGCACGACGACGATTAAACTGGGGAATTTCAAGACCTGCTTGCTCTACCAGATGGGCTAACTCCTCATCTGAAAAAGATTCTAAACTAGCTCGATAAGCTAAAATTTCCTCATGTGGTATCTCTCCACCGAGATGATATCCTTCTAGTAGACTCTGTATGTAAAGCCCTGTTCCACCAGCGATAATGGCAAGCTTGCTACGGCTGTGAATATTCTCAATAGCCATCTTAGCTTCTGAAACAAAATCAAAAGCCGAGTAAGACTCGGTTACCTCTCTAACATCGATTAAATGATGAGGAACAGCTGCCTGCTCTTCTGAACTAGCCTTAGCCGTCCCAATATCAAGTCCTCGATAGACTTGTTGGCTATCTCCACTAACCACTTCGCCATTAAAACGCTTGGCCACTTCAATGGCAAGGGCTGTTTTTCCAACAGCAGTCGGTCCAACAATCACAATTATTTTTGTTTTCATCTTTTTTCCTTGAAAAATTCCCATTTTTTCGTTACTATTATTATAACACAAAAAGGTCAGTCAGAAAAATGTGACCTCTTAAGGGGGCTGGCTGATTGAGAATATAAAGGAGGAAGACTCATGGCTAAAGGATTTGCTAAAGGTCTTGTAACAGGTGTCGCAGGAACTGTCGCTGCCGTCGCAGGTGCAGTATACGCATTTAAAAAGAAAGTGATCGAACCAGAAGAGCAAAAAGCAGCTTTCATCGAAGAAAACCGTAAAAAAGCAGCTCGTCGCCGCGTATCACGTTAAAAAACAAAAGAAGTTGGGATTTATTTTCTCAACTTCTTTTTTCTATTCTTTTAAATAGCTAGGTCAAACTTCAACTGCGGCTTGACAGGGTCATAATCCACCAACTCAAAGTCCTCTGCTTTGATATCAAAGAAATTAGTCTTATCTGGCACATTCAAGACCAAACGTGGTTGGCAGTTTGATGGCTCACGACGGAGCAATTCCTGAGCTTGTTCAAATTGATTATCATAGATATGGAGGTTGTTGATAAAGTAGAAGAACTTACCAACCTTCCAGCCAAAATGCTTGGCAATCATCATTTGAAGAGCCACATACTGCATAGCATTGATATGGTGGGCCACCAGCATATCATTCGAACGCTGAGTCAAGGTCGCATCCAGATAGATTTCTCCGTCTACACGGCGGACATCAAACATGGTCTGAAAGGCACATGGGAGGAGGCCCTCTGTCTCCTCAAAAGCTTGGTAATCCCAGAGCGAAATGATATTGCGACGATTCCAAGGATTAGCTTCCAACTGTTTAAGGATCTTATTGATGATATCGTGTTTCTTAACGACTGCCCCGTAACGCTCACCAATAGTTCCCGTATCTCCCACCTCCCAGTCATTCCAGTAGTGAACATTGTACTTGCTATTTAGCACTTCTAAGCTATTAGACTGGTCTTGGTAGATCCAGAGCACTTCCTTGATGGCGGATTTGATGGCAATAGGACGCAAGGTTGTGATGGGGAATTCCCCCTTTGCCAAGTCATACTCGGCAAAGGCACCCGTTACATACTTGGAATTGGCAACTGTCCCATCCTTGTACTTAGGACGGGCCTGCTCAGAAAAGACACCGTCTTTGAGGATTCGTTCAATATTTTCTTTAAAAATCGTATCTGCTTTTGTCATTTACTCTCACCTCATTTATTGTCCTAACTAGTATAGCATAAAAAAAGAAAGGAGGAAAATCACTCGCTTCTGGAAAGCAATTTTCTCCTTTTTCTATCTTATTGCAATACAAGTGATGCTGCTCCAATGACTCCAGCGTCATTTCCTAGAGTTGCAAGAGCTAATTTTGTTGATGTGCGTACTTGTGGGAAAGTATTTTCATCGTAGACTTTTTGAACACCTTGTAGAAGGAATTCTCCTGCAGCTGACACACCACCACCGATAACAATTGTTGATGGGTTTAGGATTGAACCAATGTTAGCACAAGCGATTCCCAAGTAACGTGAGAAGTTACGGTAAACGATCAAAGCAAGGTCGTCTCCTTCTTTTGCAAGATCAAAGACAGTCTTAGCGGTTACTTCTTCTCCATTATCAATCAAGCGTTTCAAAGCTGCATCGCCTTCGTATTCATCGGCATAGCGACGAGTCAAGTTGACAATCCCTGTTGCAGAAGCGACTGTCTCAAGACAGCCTTTCTTACCACAGGTACATGCGATTGGTTGGTCAAAGTCAACAGTGATGTGGCCAAGCTCACCTGCTGCACCAGCAACACCGTGAAGCAATTTGCCTTCTGCAACGATACCGCCACCAACACCAGTACCGAGTGTCATAAAGACAACATCTGGTTGGTTATCACCAGCACCCATCCAGCGCTCACCGAGAGCGGCCACGTTGGCATCATTATCGATGAAAAATGGAATGCCCAAGGCTTTTTCAATCTTTTCTTTAATTGGTTGAAGGGTTTTCCAGTTGAGGTTGTAGGCACCAATAACAGTTCCTTTTTCACGGTCAACCACACCAGGTGATCCCATTCCAATACCTTGGAAGTCTGCTGCTGCCAATCCAAGCAAGTCCAAACGATGTTGAATAGACTCAATCATATCATCTACGATATGACTTCCCTCATCCAAAATGTTGGTCTTGATAGACCATTTTTCTTGGATCTCTCCTGCTGTTGTCAAGATTGCAAATTTGATAGAAGTTCCACCAAGGTCAATCCCAATAATCTTTTGACTCATCGTCTTCTCCTTTTTAATTGAAAATGCTTACAGATATAGTATAACAAAATCATTAGATTTGTGCAAAGCTTTGCATGAAAAAGTTACATCTAATAATTAATAACTATTTATCCCCTAGTTTTTGAATTGCATAATTAGCTTCTTCTTCTGTAAATCCTCCATCATAAGGCGAGACTAGCCGTCTATGTATTTCCAATTTCGATATTTTATTATATTTTCTATAATCCCTTGCTGTAGCTAAGGCATTCGCCTTATAGTCTGCTTGCAAATGATTGATAGCATATTGTGCAGTGTCACTATTAAAACCTTCAAAAATTAACATCCTATAAATTCTTTTTTTTGACAAATGAATCCTATTATAAGCTTGTGCTTCCTTTAAAGCTGCTGAGTATGGATTCCCGTTTGCCGGTTTTGGTTGCCGCACACCATCGTATCCTACATAGTAACGGCC